>JAGVSV010000152.1 GCA_019137115.1 Bacillota bacterium | reverse complement strand
GTCTCCAGCGTCTTCACTGCTGTGCGCTAATCCATCAACAGTGAACTTAATGAAAAAGCTGCCGTTGTCGTTCATATCTAGAGTCCATTCAATATCTTCTTGGATGATTCGATGAAAGAGCTTGTCAAACTCCTGTTTGTTGGCAATGCTTCTAAACAGTCGACTTGAGTAGTTTCGGAGGGTTGAGGTCCTTAATCCTTCTAGCCGGCTAGAGTCCTTGGTAAATGCAACGCGGTCCTGTTGACTTCCTTCCCCAAACTCGAAATCAAAGTATCTTCTCGAAGGTAAAACGAAAGACGTATGGGCAGGAGATGGTGGGTTCTTCTTTGCAAAGCTCCCTCGCGGTTCTATAGACCTGATGGTCAAAGTTTCACATTCTGTAGCGGGATTTTCGGCAACAACTCCCATTTCCAACTCTACGAGGTCGCCGGCGTCTTTGTTTCTCTTTCCTACGGAAAAGGATATGTTATGATATTTATTCTAGCCAAACGCCTTTATCGCTTCAATGATCGTTGTTTTGCCCGAGTTGTTTGTCCCCACAAGGATTGTGAGCCCGCTTCCCAGCTCTCCGTTGGGAATTGCAAACTGCATTTCCCTTTTCTTGCTAAAACCGCGATATCCAAGAATCGAAATGTACTTAATCATTGAACCGCGTTTCCTTTCTCTGCATTTCTGGCCTAAGTAACTTTCTTTGCCGTGTGTGAAAACGCCCGTTTGCATTTCGCAATCCAAGGCATGGCAGCATACTTTACTCTGCTGAGTGATCTGCGCGTACCATACTTCTTCAGTAAGTATGGAAAGCCAAACTCGTTGTATTCATGCTGAAATTCTTCTCGCGTAGGTGCGGGTTCGGTACTCTCAAACAAGTTGTGGTGCCTACAGAGTGCCCGGGGCACTACTCCCACTCAATACTCGCCGGCGGCTTCGTTGTCACGTCCAGCAGCACCCGGTTGACGCCGGGGACTTCGTTGACGATGCGGCGAGAGATGTGGGCGAGGGTGTCGTAAGGGATGCGGGCCCAGTCGGCGGTCATGAAATCGTCGGTGATGACGGCGCGGATGGCGACGGCGGCGAAGTAGGTGCGCTCGTCCCCCATCACGCCCACGGAGCGGACGTTGGTGAGCACGGTGAAAAACTGGCTCAGGGTGTCGGTCAGGTGGGCGCGGTCGATCTCCTCGCGCAGAATGGCGTCGCTTTCGCGCACGATGTGCAGCTTCTCGCGCGTGAGGTCGCCCACCACGCGGATGGCAAGACCGGGGCCGGGGAAGGGCTGGCGTTGCACCATGTCTTTGGGGAGGCCCAGCACCAGGCCCAGCGCGCGAACCTCGTCCTTGAACAGCATGCGCAGCGGCTCAACCAGCGAGGTGAAGCCCAGCTCCCTGGGCAAGCCGCCCACGTTGTGGTGGGACTTGATCACATTGCTGCCAGGCACGGCGCCGGATTCAATCACGTCCGGGTAGATGGTGCCCTGGGCGAAATGATCCAGCTTGCCCAGCTTGGCGGCTTCCTCGCGGAAAACCGCGACAAACTCCGACCCGATGATCTTGCGCTTTTGCTCCGGGTCGCTCACGCCCTTCAGCTTGTCTAAAAAACGGTCGGCGGCGTCCACGCAGGTGAGGTGCACCGGGAAAAAACTGGTGAACACCTCGCGCACGCGCTCGGGCTCTCCTTTGCGCATGAAGCCGTGATCGACAAACACGCAGTGCAGCCGGTCGCCGATGGCGCGGTAGATCAGCGCTGCTGTGACCGCGCTGTCCACCCCGCCGGACAGCCCGAGCAGCACCGAGCCTGTGCCCACCGCTTCCCGGATGCGCGCCACGGCGGTCTCGGCATAGCCGTGCATGTCCCAGTCCCCTGTGCAGCCGCAGATATGGCGCAGGAAGGAGGCAATGATGCGCATGCCCTCGGGCGTGTGGGTAACCTCGGGATGGAACTGCACGCCATATAGGCGGCGATCGTCATCCGCCATAGCGGCGTTGGGGCAGTCCGCCGTGTGCGCGATGGACACAAAGCCTGGGGGCAGCATGGTCACGCCGTCATTGTGGCTCATCCAGGTGGGGCTTTGGCGCGGCATGTCCGCAAACAGCCGGTGCGTTGTGTTAAAGGTGGTCTGAGCCAGGCCGTACTCGCGCTTGTCCCCTGCCGCCACCTGGCCGCCGAGCATGGACGCCATCAGCTGCATGCCATAGCAGATGCCAAGCACCGGCACGCCCAAAGTGAACACGCCGGGATCGCAGCGCGGGGCATCCGTAAAGCGCACGCTGGCGGGGCTGCCGCTTAAAATGATGCCAGTGGGGTCCATTTTGCGCAGCTCATCGGCCGGGGTGCGCCAGGGCACCACGTAGGAATACACCTTCGCCTGGCGCACGCGCCGGGCAATCAACTGGGTATACTGGCCGCCAAAGTCAAGGATGAGGATGCGCTGGCTCATGGTGCCTCCCGAAATATGAGATTAATCGTTGATGACATGCACCTGGCAGGCTTTCATGGCCGCCAGCGCCGTTCGGTGCCGCTCGGGCGTGACGCCAGCACAGCACGATGCGTCCACGGTGACCGGTACTTCCGGCAGCGCGGCTTTGAGGATAAGGGCGTTGGAGATCACGCAGATGTCGGTGCACACGCCGACCAATGTGATGGACGAAAGCGGCGTGCGCGCGTGGATGCTCTCCACCCGTTCGGCCAGCTCCAACGAGCCAAAAGCGGGCTTGTCCACCGTCGGCTGGGTGCGCAGAGCCTCCAGCGCCGGGTGGATGCGCCAACCGTCGGTGCCCTGCACACAGTGTGGAACAGGCAACAGCGCGCCTTCCTGGGTGTTCAGATAGTCCGGCGTGTGGGTGTCGCGCGTAAACAGCACCTGTCCGGGGAAGGATTTGACCTTCTCCACCACCAGCGGAACAACGCGTTCGGCGTCCCCGTTGGCCAGCGCGCCGGTCAAAAAATCCTGCTGCATGTCCACCACGATCAGCAGCTTGTCCGGTTCGGCGGCGGGCTTATTCACGGATGGTGCCGTCCTTGTTGAACATCGGCAGCACCTGCAAATATAGGATGTCGTTGCGGGCGGCGGCCACTCCTTCGGCCAGAATGGCCATTTTGCCCACCACTTCCCCGCCGGCCTCGCGCACCAGTTTCTCCACAGCTTTTAGGGATTCGCCGGTGCTAATCACGTCGTCCACGATCAGCACGCGCTTGCCCTTCATATAGTCCGCATCGTTCTGGTCGATGCACAGCATCTGGCGGGTGGGCGTGGTGATGGAGGTGACCTCTGTGGAAAACACATTGCGCATATAAATCTTGGGCGCCTTGCGAGCGATCAGATAGCGATTTTCGCCGTGCTGACGCGCCATTTCGTAGACCAGCGGAATGCCTTTGGATTCGGCGGTGATCAAAATGTCGTGCTTGGGCGCGATCTTGAGCAGCTCGCGCGCGCATGCCATGGTCAGCTCCACATCGCCAAAGATAACAAAAGCGGCAATATACAGGTCCTCATTGACCGAACACAGCGGCAGCCTGCGCTCCAGCCCCGCGACGTTGATGGTGTACTCCATCTCATCTCTCCCCTTTCGGCGCAAACGCGCCAGAACAATCCATGATAAAAGGCAGCGAATTTTCGCCTTTTTACTTTTGGATTGTACAGCCCGGGGTCACTTTTGTCAATCAGGTAAAGGGTTTTCAGGCTTGCCGGCCGCGCCCAGTTCGTTGAGCATGGTGCACCCTAAGAGCATCGCGCCGCCGAGCATCTGCAGCGGCTGCAGGCGCTCGCCGAGCAACAGCGCGGAGAGCAGGATGGCCACCAGCGGGTCCAGGTAGCTCAGGATCGCGGCCTGCTGGGCGCGCAGGCGCGGCAGCACGGTAAAGTACAGCGCATACACCAGCCCCGTGTTGAACACGCCGACCACCACCAGATAGACGACACCTGTGGTGTCCGTCCCCTGAAGCGACAAGCCGCCGGTGCTGAGCGTATAGGGCAGCAGCGCCACGACCGCCGCAAAAAACTGCAGCCAGGTGCGCGTGATGCCGTCCACATCGGGCAGCGACCGGTTGAGCATCACCACCGTGGCGTACAGGGCGGCCGCGCCCACGCCGTAGGCGACACCCAGCAGGTCGCTTTCGCCGCCCGCGCCAAAGCCCACGATCAGCAGCAGCCCCAGCGTGGCGCCGAGGAACAGGATGACCTGCCGTGCCGTCAGGCGCTCCCGGAAGATCAGGGCGCCGGCCAGCACCACAAACGTGGGCATGAAATAGTAGCACAGCGTGGCCAGCGCCACGGTGGTTTGGCGGTATGCCTCAAACAGCAGGATCCAGTTGAAACCCATCGCCACGCCGGACAGCAGCACGCGCCCTATATGGGGGCGCAGCGCGGGAAGGGCACGAAACCGTCCGGTGACCGCCATCAGCACCGTCAGCGTCGCAAACGCGATGACGCCCCGGTACAGCGCGATGGTGGCGGAAGGAAGGCCGATCCTGCGCACCAGCGGGCCGATGGAGCCGAACACCACCATGGCCAGTATGAACCCCAGCCGGTTGAGGGCGGCGCTGGTCGCGGGGCGTTTTGCGTCAAGCATGGGATTCCTCCAGCGCGAAGCGCCGCTCCAGCAGCGCGCGCACCTCCGACAGCGACTCGGTGCGGTGGATGGCCCGGCGCAATTCGGCCGCACCCCGCAAGCCCTTCAGATACCACGAAAAATGCTTGCGCATTTCCAGCATGGCGCTGTGCTCCCCCTTCCAGCGCACCATGTCATCGGCATGGCGCAGCGCCAGGCGCAGGATAAGCGCGGGCTCGGGCAGAACAACAGGCCTGCCCTCCTGCGCCGCGAGGATCTGCTCAAAGAGAAACGGATTGCCCAGTGCGCCGCGCCCGACCATGACGCCGTCGCAGCCGGTTTGTGCAAGCAGCGCCAGCGCGTCGGACGCCGAAAACACATCGCCGTTGGCAAACACGGGGATGGACACCGTGGCTTTGACCTGCGCAATGTCCTGGACGGAGGAAACCCCGCCGTACTGCTGCGCGCGCGTCCTGCCGTGCACGGTGAGCCGGTCAACGCCTTCATCCTGGGCGATGCGCGCCAGTTCCACGGCGTTTTTGCTTTGGTCATCCCAGCCGGTGCGCATCTTGACGGACAGCGGCAGGTTGGTGGCAGCGCGCACGGCTCGGATCACCTCCGCCGCCAGCGGCAAATCCTTCATCAAGGCACAGCCGGAACCCGATCCCGTCACCTTCTGCGCGGGACAGCCCATGTTGATGTCCAGTCCGGCAAATCGGTTCAGCTCCGTCAGCCGCCGGGCGGCGTCCGCCATCCAAAGCGGGTTGTGGCCGAACATCTGCACGTTGACGTACGGCTCCTTTGGTGACGTTTCCAGCAAAAAGCGGTACGCCGCGCTGTTTTTGGGCGCGGCTAAAAAGCCCTGGGCGCTGACCATCTCGGTGGTGGTCTCATCAGCGCCCAGTTCGGAGCAGATCACCCGGAACGGCAGGTCGGATATGCCGGCCATGGGCGCCAACACCACCGGCGGCCGCGCCTTGTCGCTACAGTTCATCCAGCGGTACGGGTTCCACCAGCGTCATGCTGCGGATGTGCCACTGCCCGCTTTCGCGGATCATCACCACGTTGTAGCGCGCACCCGCCCAGCGGGGCACCGTCCATTGTTCGCGCGGGGTGACCTCGCGGTAGCTGGACAGGATGCGCCCGTCAATGGCGGGAATCTGCTCCACAATCGTGGCACGGGCGCTGTCCTCCCACGGCCAGCCCCACATCCATTCCATGCTCAGGCGGTGGTCAATGCCGGTGATGTCAAAGCGCTCATACGGGTTGGTGCCGTTCTCCATGCTGGTGAGCACCGGATCGCGCGCAATATAATCGCGCGCGAAATATTTGGTCAGATCCGTCTTGTCCAGGTCCATCATCACGGTCTGCGCGCGCAGCGCCATGCCATCCTTGAGGATGATGTAGATGTTGGCGGCGTTCATGGAAAAATAGAACGCAACCGTCAACAGCCCCAGCACGCAGATCACCAACAGCAGCTTGGTGGCGATATACCAGATCAGCCGGCGCAGGTACTTCATCCGGTGCCTCTATGGACGCAGGGTCGTGCCCATGTCGTCGCCGTCCAGCACTTTGAGGATGTTTTCGGGGTCATCAAGGCCGAACACGCGCAGCGCGGGCACCTTCTGCTCCTGACAGATGGAAAACGCGGACAGGTCCATCACGCGCAAGTTGCGCTCCAGCGCCTCGGCATAGGTCAAATTGCGCAGCAACTCAGCCTTGGGGTTGACGCGCGGGTCATCGCTGTACACGCCGTCCACGTTCTTGGCCAGCAGCAGCGCGTCGGCCTGCACCTCCACCGCGCGCAGGGCGACAGCGGAATCGGTGGTAAAGCACGGGTTGCCCAGCCCGCCGGCAAAGAGCACAACCGCGCCCTCCTTCATGTGGCGCAAAGCCAGTTCCCCGCGGTAGGTTTCGCACACGCGCGGCATGTCCAAGGCGGACATCACGATGGCGCTGCCGCCCGCCCTGCGCACCGCGTCCTTCATGCACAGGCAGTTCATGACCGTGCCCAGCATGCCCATCTGGTCGGCGGTTTCGATGTTCATGTCGCTGGCGCCGCCCTGGCGGCCGCGCCACAGATTGCCGCCGCCGATGACCACGCCCAGCTCAATGCCCCGATCCACAATGCGGCACAGGACGCCCGCCACCTGGTCGATCTTGTCAAAATCGTACAGCCAGCCTTGCTTGCCCAGCGCTTCGCCGCTTAGTTTGAGCATCACACGCTTGTACATTGCCGCTTCCTTTCCAAAAAGGGCCGCCGCTTGCGCGACGACCCGGTGTGCTACCCCGTTCAGCAGCCCTTAGGCCTTCGCGGTGAGCTGGTCAATTTCCGCGGCCAGGTCGGACACCTTCTTTTCGATGCCTTCGCCGCGCTCATAGCGCGTGAACCGGCGCACAGAGATCTTTTCGCCGCTTGCCAGGATCGCCTCGTTGATCAGCGCCTCGACGGTGATGTCGGGGTTCTTGACGAACGGCTGCTCCAGCAGGCAGACTTCCTTATAATACTTTTCGATGCGGCCGTCCACCATGCGGTCGACGATCTTCTCGGGCTTACCCTCGTTCAGCGCCTGGGCGCGCAGAATCTCGCGCTCCTTGTCCAGATTGTCCTGGGGCACGTCCGCCTTGGAGACGAACAGCGGGTTGCTGGCCGCGATCTGCAGCGCGATGTCATGCACCAGCGCCTTGAAGGTATCGGTCTTGGCCACGAAATCGGTTTCGCAGTTGACTTCCACCAGCACGCCGATTTTGCCGCCCATGTGGATGTAGCTGTCCACCATGCCTTCGGACGCCACGCGGCCGGCCTTCTTGGCGGATGCCGCCAGGCCCTTCTCGCGCAGGTACTCGATCGCCTTGTCCATGTCGCCGTCGTTTGCCACCAGGGCGTTCTTGCAGTCCATCATGCCGGCCTGCGTGCGCTCCCTGAGTTCTTTCACCATCGCGGTGGTCACTTGCATTTTGTCTGTCCTCCTGTGTGCCGGAAGCTTACTGCGCTACGGCTTCTTCGTCTTCTTCCTGGTCGTCCATGGTTTCTTCGGCGGTCTGGTCGCCCTGGCGGCCTTCCAGCACCGCGTCGGCCATCTTGCCGGCAATCAGCTTGACCGCGCGGATGGCGTCGTCATTGCCGGGGATAATATAGTCAATCTCGTCCGGATCGCAGTTGGTGTCCACGATGCCCACAATCGGGATGCCCAGGGTGCGGGCTTCGGCGACGGCGATGTGCTCCTTGCGCGGGTCGACGACAAACAGCGCGCCCGGCAGGCTCTTCATCTCGCGGATGCCGCCCAGGTTGACCTGCAGCTTCTCGCGCTCGTGCTGCAGCTTGATGACTTCCTTCTTGGGCAGCACGTCAAACTGGCCGTTCTGCTCCATCTTGTCGATCTCGTTCAGACGGTCAACGCGCGTGCGGATCGTGCGGAAGTTGGTCAGCATGCCGCCCAGCCAGCGATGGTTGACATAGAACATGTTGCAGCGGGTGGCTTCCTGCTCAATGGATTCCTGGGCCTGCTTCTTGGTGCCGACGAACAGAAGGCCCTTACCCTCCATCGCCAGGTTGCGCACAAACATGTACGCCTCATCGATCTTGCGGACGGTTTTCTGCAGGTCGATGATGTAGATGCCGTTGCGCTCTGTGAAGATGTAGGGAGCCATCTTGGGGTTCCACCGACGGGTCTGGTGGCCGAAGTGGACGCCTGCTTCCAGCAGGTGTTTCATGGAGATAACTGCCATGTGGTTGGGATCCTCCTTGTTTTTTCCTCCGCGGCGATCTACCCGGCTGGACACTTTTCGCACAAGCAGCCGGTCCTTCCGCGTGTGTTATCCAATGAAGTATAGCACAGCCAACCCAGGCGCGCAACCGCGATTTCGCGGCTCTGCGCCGCTTATCCGCCCGCTTGTAACCAGGCTGCAAAACCTTCGGATGGGCTGCCTTTTGCGCCCTTTTTGCCGTTCCGGC
>JAGVSV010000077.1 GCA_019137115.1 Bacillota bacterium | reverse complement strand
CCTGTGCGCCCCGCTGCGAAAATTATGCCGCCTTGCCCATATGAGCGGCGGCCTTTATAATGGAGGAGCCGGGAGGGATGGAAATGGAGCTGGATCTTCACGGAAAGAACCTGTTTCAGGCGCGCATCGCGGTGCAGTCCGCACTGGCGCGCGCGACCTCGGCTGATTACCGGCTGACCGTCATCCACGGCTACTCCGGCGGCACGGCGCTGCGCGATATGCTGCACGAGGAGTTTGGAAAGCATCCGCGTGTGCTGCGCATGGAGCGCGGCCGCAACCCGGGCCAGACCGTTTTGGTCCTGCGCGAATATTGACGTAACAGGAGAAACATTTTTTGATGCAACCCACCCCAAGGAATCCCCGGCGCACCCACAAGCCAGGCAGCAGCCTGGGGCTGCTGATTGTTCTGGCGCTGCTGGTGGTGGCGCTGATCATCATCGGGCCCAAGGAACCCATCCGCCGCGCGCTGAACGTGGCGGCCGATGGCACGCCCATCGAGGGCTATGACGGCCTGGTGATCTCGGAGGTGATGGCGTCCAACGCATCGGCGCTGCCGGACGAGAACGGCCGCTTTGGCGACTGGGTGGAGCTGTACAACAGCTCGGTCAACGATATGAATCTGGCGGGGGTCACCCTGTCCAACCGCCCGGACAAAGCCAAGTTCCTATTCCCGGAAATCATTCTGCGGCCCGGCGAGCGGCTGGTGGTGTTCTGCGACGGCATCAACCAAAGCCGGGTGGGGAAACCGCTGCACGCCAAGTTCAAGCTGTCCTCCTTGCGCAGCGATGTCTACCTGTTTGACACATCCGGCCGGGTCATCACGTCGCTGGCCGTGCCCACGCTCAACGTGGATGAGGTGTACGCGCTGATGCCCGGGGATGTGTATGAGGTCAGCGACGCGTACACGCCGGGCTACCCCAACACGCAGGAGGGCCACGAGGCCTACATGGCCAGCTATTCGGTGGCAAAGGGCGTGCTGGTCATCAATGAGCTGATGGCCGCGCCGCGCTCCGGCCTGCGCGATGAGGATGGGGAGTTGAGCGACTGGGTGGAGCTGTACAACACCGGCGATGAAATGATCAGCCTGTCCAGCCTGTTTTTGAGCGACAACCCGCAGCGCCCGAACAAGTGGCCTTTCCCCGAGGACGCTTACATCGGGCCGGGCGGGTACTATCTGGTGTTTTGCTCGGGCAAGGACCGCGTCAACCCCAGCGGGTACCCGCACACCAATTTTTCGCTGGCTGCCGAGGGCGAGACTATCACGCTGAGCAACCGTGTAGGCCAGCTGATCGACCGTGTGACCTTCCAGACGCTGCCGGCCGATCAAAGCTATGGCCGCGTCCCGAACACCGACCAGTGGCAGGTGTTCACCGTGGGCACCCCCGGCGCGCCCAACACGGCGGGCGGGCAGAGCCTGGCGGAAAAATACCTCCGCGCGCAGAACCCCAGCGGCGTGGTGATCACCGAGCTGATGAGCAGCAGCGACGCGGTGGCGCCGGTTGCGGGCCAGCCGGCATCAGACTGGGTGGAGCTGACCAACACCTCCGACCAAATCCGCGACATGTCCGGTTGGGGGCTTTCGGACAACATCAACTGGCCGCGCAAGTGGCGTTTCCCGCAGGGCGTGTCGATCTGGCCGGGCGAGAGCAAGGTGATCCTGCTGGACAAGAGCACCGATCCCGGCAGCAATGCCGCACAGCTGCACGCTTCTTTTGCACTGAAGCGGGCAGGCGGGGAGGTGATGACCCTTGCGGACCCGGACGGCCGGGTGCTAGACCGGATCATCCTGCCGGAGATCCCCACCAACATCTCCTACGGCCGTACTTTGGGGCAGGACGGCTTTTTTTATTATGACGCGCCCACGCCCGGCGTGGTCAACGGCCAGGGGTTTGAGGGCTTCGCGGACCGTCCAACGTTCTCGGTGCCCGGCGGGCTGTACCAGCAGGATGTCGCGCTGACCATTGACGCGCCTGTGGGCGCACAGGTGCGCTACACGCTGGACGGCTCTATCCCCACGCTGGAAACCGGCGCCACCTACGAGGAGCCCATTTCAATCGGCAACACCACGGTGGTGCGCGCGCGCGCGTTTGTGCCCGGACTGCAGCCGTCCGACCCGGTGACGGCCACCTATGTGATGAAAACGTACTATACGCTGCCCGTGGTGTGCCTGACCACCGACCCGGATGAACTGTGGAACCCGCAGACCGGCATGTATGCCGCGGGCGAGGGCGTGGACCTGACCAGCTACCCGCACATTCCGTTCCGGAACCCCACGCCCACCTACCGCACGCACGGAAAAATCCAGCGCCCGGGCTATGCCGAAATGTACAGCGCCGACGGCGACCAAACTTATTTTGGCCAGGGGGCAACCTTCGGCCTGATCGGGCAGTATTCGCTGGACATGCCGCAAAAGTCCTTCAAGGTGACCGCACGCGCCAAATACGGCGACAAATATTTCCGCGCAGCGCTGTTTGAAGATCGCCCCTATACCGAGTACAAGTCCTTTGTGCTCAGGGTGAGCGGCAACGACTGCGTCTGGACGCGCATGGCCGACGGCGTGCAGTCCCAGCTGACCTCGCTGATCGCCGATACCACAGTCGCCCACCAGGCATGGCGCCCGGTGATTGTCTACCTGAACGGGCAGTACTGGGGGCACTATAACCTCAGGGAGCGCGTGAGCCGCTATTTCGTCGCGCAGCATGAGGGCATCCCATTGGAGGAAGCCGATTTCATGACAATCCTGGAAGGCAACAGCAAGGCCTACTATGGCACCAACGGGGAGTACAAGGCGCTGCTGGAGAAAGCCAAGACGCTATCCCCCGGCACCAACCCGGACGATATGCAGTACCTGATGGACAACATCGACATCCAGAACTATTTTGATTACATGATCTTTGAGGCGTTCTACGCCAACTCGGACACCGGCAACATCCGTTACTACAAGCTGCCGGGCGGCAAGTGGCGCTGGATCCTGTTTGACCTGGACTATGGCTTGTTCAAATCCTCGTTCAACGGCATTGCCAATATCCTCAACCCCAAGGGCACGGGCATCAACAACGCGATTGACAACACGCTGATCCGCAAAATCCTGGAGAACAAGGACATGCAGCACCAGTTTTTGACGCGGTTCGGCGAGATTTTCCAGCAGTTGACCACCGACGTGATGCTCAACCAGCTGCAGCACAGCTATGACCTGTTGGCGCCGGAGATGATGATGCACTTTGACCGCTGGGCGGCCCTGAACCTCAAGAGCATATCCAGCGAACAGCCCACCACGGTGGACGGCTGCCTGCGCTACTGGGACACGCGCGTGGAGCGCATGCGCGACACGATGCGCAAGCGCCCCACCTACTGCTATGACCAGGTCAAGGATTGGTTCAAGCTAAGCGACGCCGAAATGACGGGCTACTTCGGGCCGCGCCCGGACTTCCCGCCGGAGGCAACGGCAGATTAGGTTTCGACCCTGCCCAGCGAGTTGCGGTTGTAGATCGCGCGCACCGCAAGGCCCGCCCCCAGCATCAGGAAACCCACCGCCATCATCATGACCTGCTTTTCGCCAAAGGGGATGCCCAAGAGCATAAACGACGTGCCCTCAAAGGCCGTCATGAACGTGCGCGACAGGAAAGCGCCCACCAGCGCGCCGAGGTTGGACATGGTGGAATAAAAGCCGATGAACAGCGTCTGGTTTTCGTGCGGGATGTTCACATACGCCACGCTGGTGAATGCCAGGCTGATGCCCACCATGCAGATGTACGCCCAGATCGAGCCCACCGGGTACAGCCACATAAGCTGGGGCGAAACCAGCGCCAACATCAGGTAGTGCGGCGCAAACAGCATCATCGCCCAGCTTAAGGGTTTAAGCCAAGACCGCCGGGAGAACAGCTTGCGCCACAGCGGCATAAAGGCGATCAGCACCACCACGTTCATCATGTTGATCAGCGTGATGTAGGAATAGCTGACGTTCAGGTCCTTGAGCAGATACACCGTGTAGTACGAGCCGGGGATGTTGGCGATCATGCTCCACATGACGACCACCAGCACCGTGCGCAGATAGACGCGCTCCTTCCAGGGTTTGACGACCAGGTCGGTGAACTTGATTTTCCTGCCCGGCGCGGTGCGCGGCAGTTCGCGCAGTTTGATCAACAGGTAGATGTCATACACCGCAATCGCCAGCGCCACGATGCGCAGCAGCTCCAGCCCCAGCAGCTCATTGCCGGCCTGCTTGAAACTGTCCAGCACGCGGGAGGCGGCCAGGTTCATTACCGCCACAAAAATGCCGTTGAGCATCGACACCACGGAGAAAAAGGACACCCGCACTCGCTGCGGAATGTGCGCCATGTGCCACACGCTGTACCCCGGCGACATCAGCGCCCCCAACGCGTTGACCAAGAACACCGACAGCGCCAGCAGCGTCAGCTTGGTGCTGTAGGACAGCGGCAGCAGCGGTACAATGCCGATAAAGACAATGTTGATCGACTGCATCGCGACGCGCAGGCCGATCAGCAGTTTTTTGCGGCGTTCGAAGCGTTCCAGGACGTAGGGGGAGAACAGCTGCAGCAGGTTCGCGCCAAAGATGATCATGGTCATAAGCCCGATAAAACTGTTGTCCGCTTTCAACAGCAGCATCAAGCCGGCAAAGAAATTGCCGCCCACGAGGTTGGCAATCACGTTGGCGGTGATGTTGTATTGGATCAGGACAAACCGGTCGGCGCTGCTGTCATCGCCAGGTACCATCCAGTGCGTCTCGAACTTGCGGTACAGGCGGGTGATGGACGCGCCGGGTGCTCGCTTGTCAGGCTTTTCTTCGGCTTGCATGCATGGCTCCGTCTTGTCGTCGTTGGGTCAATCTACGGCCGCATGCTATCATAGTTCCGGGTGTTTATCAATCAGTTCAGCGAGATGCGCCCCTGCGCGATCAGCCAGCGCACGGCATCGGCCATGGATTCCTGGTACGGGCGCGGCGCAAAGCCCAACTCCGTCCGCGCGCGATTGGATGAGAAGCTGCCGTTGACGCCCAGGGTGTACAGCGAGTAGCTGTTGAACACAGGCTTCTGGTTGCGCATCCGGTACCATGCTGTGAACAGCGGCAGGAACAGGCGCGCCACCCACAGCGGCACGTACAGCCGGGTCTTGCGCATGCCAAGGTCGCGGTGCAGCACGTCAAAGATCTGCCGGACGGTCACATAATCGCCATCCAGGACGTAGGGCACGCCGATGCGCCCCTTCTCCACGCAGGCGATGACGGCAGCCGCCACGTCCCTGACATCGGCAAAGCCGTAGCCGCCGACCACACCGGCGGGGATGTTGCCGGCGGCATAGTCAATGAACATCTGTGTGAAATACCCGCCCTGGGTGTCGCCGGGGCCGCACAGGCCGCTGGGGTGCACGGTGCTGGCCCGCAGCCCGTCCTTCTTGACGCTGTCCATCACCGCGCGCGTTGCCTCGGCCTTTGTTTTGGCGTAGCCGCCTTCCACCAGCGCGGGGTCAAAGACATCCGGCTCGGTCATCGTGTGCCCGTGCGGGGCTTCTGGGATGGCATGCACGCTGCTGACATAGACCAGCCGCGCGTTGTTCTGCAGGCAGAATTTGATGATTTTGCGCGTTCCGCCCACGTTGACCGCGCGCACGCGCTCGTCCACCTCCCAGCGCATCGTAATGATGCTGGCACAGTGGATCACCACCAGCTGGTCGCCTGCCCTCTTGTCAAAAAAGCGCTTCAGACTGTCGGTATCCAGCACGTCGCCGGGCACGATCTGTGTGCCCTCGGGCAGCGTGGAAGCGGTCCGGTCATCAGGCAGCACCAGGGCACGCACCCTGTGGCCCTGCGCCACCAACTGGCGCACCACATGGCCGCCCAGAAACCCTGTGGCGCCGGTAACCAGGTATTGCGTAGCCATGGTGCCCCTCCTCTATTGCAGGCCGATATAGACGATGTCGGAGATTTTGCGCCCGCCGTTGTACGGCTCGGTGATGATCTCCCCGCGGAAGTACATCATCGCGGACTGGCCGCCGTCCAGATTATATGCCTGCTTGCAGCCCAGCTCGGACATGAAGCGGCTCAGCGGCGTCATAGCCAGCCCCTTGCTCTGCGAACTGCGGCCGTCCACCAGCACAAAGCAGTAGTGGCCGGGCGCGTAGTAGCCGATCACGCTGCGCGGGTTGGCCACGCCCACCTTGGAGTCAAACTTGGGGAACGGCTGGCCGTCATCATCCAGCAGCCGCGGCCCGAACAGGAAGGAGTGCCACAGGTCGTCGGTCATCATCTCCGCGGATTTCATCGCCCGCCTGGGGTAGGTGACCATGCGCCCGTCCGTAAAGATCAGGCAGTTGTCGCGCGCCTTGTTGTCAGACTTGCGGTAGATTTCACCGTTGGCGGCCACCAAACCCGCATCCAGCAGCGAGGCATAATCCCCGGAGATGGCCAGGATGGCGTTGTTGCTCAGCGCGATGGACGACACGCGGTCGGCCGGCTTGCGCCACGCGCCGGCGCTGAACGCGCGCCGCAGGTACTGAACGCTGGTGACGTAAATATCCGCGATCGTCACATCCGCCTGATCCACCCGCTCCTTGGAGATCGTGATGGCGATGTGCTCACTGCGGTAACTGTTGGTGTCATAAACCGGCTCCTGCCCCGGCCCCAGGAACGTGCCGGCGGGCGCCATCGTGCGCAGGTCAGCAAACACAGGCTGCTCCTCCGCCATACCCACCGGCAGGAACACCAGCAACATCAACACAACCAAACAGACAATCCTTGTACGCATGAAAAACCTCCTGCGGCAACAGCCGCCGGATGTATTGTACAACTGCGGGGGATGCGGGGCAAACGAGAAACTGCACACTTGTGTAACAATTTGTACGGAGGTAGCGTTTTGGGCGGGCATGGTTTGCCGGCAAACGCTCAGGCAGGCTGGAACAGGATGTAGGAAGTGTGGTTGATGTCGGCGGCGGTGGGCCTATTCGCAAAGGGCACCTCCGCAGCGGCAAGCGGATGCTGGCACGTTACCGTCTGATCAACACCACAGATAAGTCATTGACGTTGGTGCCAGTTGGTGTGTCATGATGAACGCATCCGCCGCGGCAAGAGGATGCTGGCACGTTACCGCCTGATCAAGACCACGGACAGGTCATTGACGTTGGTGCCGGTCGGCCCGGTCATGATCAGCCCGTCCACGGCGGCAAGCGCGGGGTAGGCATCGTTGCGCGCCAGGGAGTCATCGGGGTTGATGCCCAGGGAGGCCATGCTCTCCAGCGTTCGGCCATTCACATAGCCGCCCGCCGCGTCGGTCGGGCCGTCGGTGCCATCGGAGCCAAAGGAGAACACGGCGGTTTCCACACAACCGGCAATGCCCCTGGCAGCGGCCAGCGCGACTTCCTGGTTGCGCCCGCCCTTTCCCCCGCCGATCACCTTCACCACGGTTTCTCCGCCCATCAGGAAAGCAACCGAAGTTTCGCTGTGCTGGTGCCGCCTGGCAATCGCGGACAGTACCAGCCCCAGTTCCCGTGCCTGACAATCCACCGAATCCCCCAGCGTCATCGGCGTGTACCCCAATGCACGGCACGCGTCCTCCGCTGCTTTGCACAATGCGCGCACACTGCCGCTGATAACGCTGGTCACGTGTGGCAGGTCTTTGGGCGTTTCCGAATCAAGCAGCGCCCAGGCTTCTGTGCTTAGCTTTAGGTCAAATTGTTTGGCGATGGCGATCGCCTGCGCGCAGGTGGAGCTGTCCGGCGCGGCGGGGCCTGACGCGATCATGTCCAGCGGATCGCCGATAATGTCCGACAGAATGACGGAATACACCCGCGCTGGCGCACACGCCAGCCCGAATCGGCCCCCCTTGACACCGGACAGCCGCTTGCGGATGGTGTTGATCTGCGTGATGCTGGCGCCGCTGCGCAGCAGCTGTGCGTTGATGTCAGCCATTTCAGCGGCCGGAATCAGCGGCTTCTCAAACAACGCTGATCCCCCGCCGGACACCAAAAACAGCACCCGGTCCCGCTCTGACAACCCCTGCACCAGCGCCAGCGCCTTGTCCGCCGCCTGATAGGAGTGCTGATCCGGCACCGGATGGCCGGCTTCCACCATCTCAAAATCCGCAATCGGCCCCAGACTGTGCCCGTGCTTGGTGACAACCAGCCCGCGGTCAATTCTCGCGTCCAGCACGTTCCACGCTGCATGCGCCATGCGCCACGCTGCCTTGCCGATGGCGACCAGCACCACCTGCCCGCCCTCCGGCACCTCAAACCCATCCAGCGCCGTCCGCACCGCCTCCTCCGGCAGCACCGCCTTGATGGCCTCCTGTATGATTCTGTCCGCATCCGCCCGAAGGGACATCGCCTATCCTCCCGTCAAATCCTGGATAGCTTGATTTTACAAAGGCGGGACTCGGTGGTCAAGGGCGATCCACTCCAATGGCAGACAAAAAGAATGGCCATAAAGCGAGGGTGTCTTTTTAGCAAACAATCAAGAAAAGAACCCCCATTTTGTTGAGGATTCTTAGTTTGGTCAGACTGTCCGAAAACTCAGAACAGCAGGGTAAAAAGTGATATAATGTAAGAAAAAGCGGAGCGTATTTCAGCCATGGGATATGAAGAGGGCAAGCGCAGGGAGCAGCAGGAGCTGTGCCCGCCCAGTTTAGAAGAGCAGAT
>JAGVSV010000087.1 GCA_019137115.1 Bacillota bacterium | reverse complement strand
CACCCAGCAGGTCGACACCCCCAAGGCTGAGCGCGGGCAGCAGGCCAACCTGGTGGTGACGATCCGGAACAACAGCCTGCTGCCGGTGGCTTCCTGGGCGTTGGCCGTCCAGGTACCGCGCGGCAACCTGACCGCCTTTGTGGACGCGGGCTTTGGCAGGGAGCGTACCGAAACCTTTCCGGTGGATCTGCCCCATGTGGGCGTGGCGCAGCCCCGGGTGACCGCGCTGTACGCGCGCGACTTGTTCGGTCTGCTGCGCATCGGCAAAAAGATCAAAGGCAATGTGCCGCAGGTCATCGTGCTGCCGCGCTCCTTTGCGGTCAGCCAGCTGCGCTTTGCGCGGCAGGAGGACGGCCGCGCGCTGCCCAACCGCGCCAGCGAGGACATCACCTCGCCCGAGGACCTGCGCGCCTACCGCGAGGGTGACTCGATGAAGCGCATCCACTGGAAATTATCGCTGCGCAAGCGGGAGTTGCTGGTGCGGCGCTTTGAGGTGCCCGCGCCGCCGGACACGCTGATCCTGATGGATTGCTCCGACCCGGTGGGCGGCGAAAACCAGGTGGATGGCGTGCCGCGCCTGCGCGATACGCTCAGCGAAACGGCGCTGTCCGTGGCGCGCGCCCAGATGGAGGACGGCCACAGCGTGCGCGTGCCGCTGTATGGCGCGCACGCGGGCGAATTCCATGCCGGCAACAACGCTTCGTTGGAAATCCTGCGCGAGGAACTGGCGCTGCAGCTGTTCCGCGGCGGCGAGCCGTTTGACAAGGTGCTCAACGTGGAGCTGCGCCGCATGCGCCGCACCGGCGCCACCATCGTCATCACCACCCGCTTAACCCCGCAGGTGGTGGAAGGGGTCAAGCACATCAGGCGCTCCGGCCCCAATGTGCGCTTCTATCTGGTTACGTTCACCGGCGAGGAGGAGCAGAACGCCCAGCTGGTGCGGCAGATGCAGCACGAGATGGTGGAGGTGATGTATGTCACCCCTGCGTAAACGCGTGCTGGAGGCGCTGGGCGTGTTCGTCATGCTGACGCTGTCCGTCTATGGCCTGGCGCTCCCGGCGCTGTACGTGCTACCGCTGTCCCAGGAAGCCCTGCGCACCGCGATTGTCACAGCCGGGATCGCTTTCATCTGGGCCATCGCCGGTATCCCGCAGAAGCGCTGGGCACGGGTGACAGTATCAATTGCTGCCGCGCTGTCCATGCTGCTGCTGGCGCGCTGGGCATTGCCCGCGTTCTGGGCGGTGGTGCGCGGCGTGATGGGTGGGCATGTGTCCGGTGCGCTGTTCCTGTACAGCGATGTGCTGATCGTGCTGGGCGTGGTGCTGCTGATGCTGTTGTGCGGCCCCATTGTGCTGGGCGACCCGGCGTTTTCGGCGCCCCTCTATCTGGGCATGCTGCTGATGATGTGGTTCTTGGGCGCACGCAGCCAGGTGCTGGCTTATCTGCCGGCGGCCATCGCGCTGCCCATGCTGTTTGTGTATGCCCGCAGCCGCGAGGCCGAGCGGGAGCAGGAAGCAAAGGGGAGGACCGCCCGCCGCGCGGTGCCGGTGGTGGCGGTCATCGCTGTGATCGCGCTGCTGCTCACCCCGGCCTACCGCACCACGGTACCGGCGCTGGAAAAGCAAGCCGACCGCATCCGGCAGTGGATCGAGGATCGCTTTTTCATCTCCGATTCGCGCAACATGTTCTCCCTGCGCAGCCAGGGCTGGCAGCCGATGGGGGATCAGGGCCTGGGCGGCACGCCGCAGGTGTCCCCCGGCGCGGTGATGTCGGTCACCACCGACCGCAAGGTGTACCTGCGCGGCACAATCTACAACCATTATACCGGCAGGTCGTGGCACGACACGCTCAGCTCCGACCGCTATGGCTATGGCTCCATCCGTTACGCCGGTTTGCGCGATGTGCTGCTCAACGAGCAACTGCCCGCCGATGGCCGCCTGCCGCAGGCGCAGGCGGGCGTTCGGATGCTGTCAGAAGCGCCGTCCACGCTGTTTACGCCGCAGCGTGTGCGCGAGCTGTCCACAAGCGAGGGCGTGGTACCCTACTTCAACACCGCCAGCGAGCTGTTTGCCACCCGCGACCTGCGCGAGGGCGACGCGTGGACGGTCAGCTATGAGCCGTACGTCGCCGGGCGGCCGGCCACCGACGCGCTGGCGCGTTCGCTGCGCGGGGTAAACGATCAAAGGTACCGGGAGGTCGTGGCCAACTATACCGCGCTGCCCGCGCACCTGCAGCCGCAGGGCATCACCGCCCAACTGGCGCGGGACATTACCCACGGCATCACCGACCCGTACGAGCAAGCACAAGCCATCGAAAGGCACCTGCGCACGAGGTACCGCTATACGCTGGACGTGGAAGTACCCCCCACGGATGTGGACTTTGCCGCGCACTTCCTGTTCGGCACGCGGGAGGGGTACTGCACCTATTTCGCGTCGGCGATGACGGTGCTCAGCCGGTCGGTGGGGCTGCCCGCGCGCTATGTGGAGGGGTTTGTCGCACGCCCCGCGCCCGGCGGCGGCGCAACCGTGGTCACCGGGCAGGAGGCGCACGCCTGGACGGAAATTTACTTTGCCGGCCTGGGGTGGGTCACCTTTGACGCCACCGCTTCGCAGCAGGATGATCCCGGCCCCGACGAGGAAAACCCCGAAGAAGCGCAGCCGTCTCCCGACGCGGGCGAATCCCCTTCCCCGCCGCCGGAATCGCCGCCCACGCCCACCCCGCCGCCGGAGGATGAGCCCGAGGGCGACAACGCCACCCCCACCCCCCCGCCGGGCGCGGCCGAAACCCCGGTGCCCAGCGACGACCCGCAGCCCACCAGCCAGCCGGACAGCAAGCCGCCTGGCGGCCCACGCCCGTTCCTGTGGTGGCTGCTCCTGCTCCTATTAGTGGCCCTATTTGTCTGGCGCATGATCGTTACCGCGCCGGACAAGCGCGCTGCCAAAGCCCGCGATGACACCGCGCGCCTGCTGATCTACTGGCAGGCGGTGACCGGCGCACTGGCCGCGCAAAACCAGAAGCAGCTGGACAGCGAAACCATGCTGGAGCATGCCCGCCGCACGCTGCCAGCGGATGCGCAGCCGGTGGCCGCCGCCGTCAGCGGCATGGTTTATGGGCGACAGCCCGCCACGGCTCGCGATGTACAGGCTGCGCGCGCCATCTATCTGGGCCTGTGGCGTGAACTGCCCGCGTACAGGCGCATGGGGCTTGCGCTGTCGCGCACCGCGCGTGATATACTGGGCTCCCCCGGGCGGCTCTGGCGGTCAATCCGCCGCCAACTTCGGGGGAACAGAACCGGGCGCGGAGGGAAAGGTCATGCTCTTTGAAATGGTCGGGGTGGTCATGCGCGGCAAGCGCATCGGTCGCAGGCTGGGCACGCCTACGGCCAACCTGCCCTATCCAAAGGGGCCGGACGCCCCGCCGGACGGCATCTATGTCGCCCGCGCCGTGCTGCCCGAACAGGGCGGCCGCGTGGTGCAGGGCGTTCTGAGCCAGGGAATACACCCCACCCTGCCGGAAGGCGTTCCGGCGGTTGAGGTGCATCTGTTTGATTTTGATGAATCCCTGTACGGCCAGCCGCTGATCGTTCAGTATTTAAAATACCTGCGGCCGGAAGTCAAGTTTGACACCGTGGAGCTCATGCGCGAGCAGATCGCCCGCGATGTGCAGGCCGCGAAGGACTATTTCGCCGCAATGGAGGCTACTTCTCCGCCGGCGTAAAGCCTTTCGCCATTTCCTGGGCATAGCCCATCAGTACGTCAGGCGCCAATCCGTCCTCAAGGCTGGCAATCGGCGCCATGATGTTGATCAGCAGGCTGCTCTCGCGCACCGCGGGCAGGTACATGGTCATGGACTGGTGGTATTTGGTGACGCCGTTGTCGTCCTCCGCGCCGAACCTGGACGTGAAGTACGTGGCGGTCACGCCGTCAATATCCGTCGTCATAATCTCGCTGTTCTCGGACTCGGCGTAGAACTTGCTGTAGTTGTCCAGCGCTTCGGCCGCGATTTCCTGCGGCAGGCGCGGGACACCCTGCACGTGCACATAGTTGATCGGGCTGTTTTCATCCTCCGGCACGCAGTGGTACTGCTTGACGTTGGCGTCCGAGCCCGTGGCAAACGCGTCATCCAGGCCGTACCCGTCGGGGATGGCCAGCGTGCCCAGGTTGTAGTACTTGGGCTTGGAGCTGGTGCCCTTGTTGATGATCACCCAGTTTTCGTTTTCCGGCACCGCCACCACGTTTTTGTAGGTGGCTGTCGCGCCCTCCCCCTCCATCACGCGTTTGGTGGGCAGCGAGCCATCCGAATACAGCGCAAAGAACAGGACAATGGCAACCACCACGATGCCCGCGCCAACCAGCAGCGCGATCTTGGTGTTTTTTGCCATCGGCGGCTTCTTGACCGGTTTTTTCGGGGTGTAGACAGGTCTTTTGCGGTAGGTCTTTTTCTTGGCCATGGGTACGTTCCTTTCGCTTGTGTTTCTTATTCCGCGCTGGCGGTCAGCCGCTCCAGCGGCGCTTTGGCACGATAGAGGATGACAAATCCGATCACAAACAGCAGCAGCAGGCACAGCGTGCCCCAGGAGGAGCGGCCGGTCCAGCGGCCCACTGTGGCGTACAGGAAGGGCCCCAGCACCGACGCGAACTTGCCGAAGATGTCAAAGAACCCGAAGTATTCGTTCGAGCGCTTTTTGGGGATCAACTTGCCGAAGAAGCTGCGCGACACGGCCTGGATGCCGCCCTGCACGGTGCCCACCAGAATCGCCATTGCCCAGAACAGCGTGGAGGAAAAGCCCCGCGCGTCCTGCTGGTCGCTGATGACGCCCGTGTTGTCGGCTGCGAACGCCAGTGTGGACGCACGAAGCGCCTCGGTGGCGCTGGCGGCAAGCGCGTCGTCGGCCGCCGACGCGTCCGGGAGCGTCAGCGTCAGCTCCTCCAGCTTATCCAGGTTGCTGCTGGCCACCGGCTCCTTGGCGGCCGCCAGATAATCATCCAGCGCTTCCTTTGCGCCGTCAGCATCCTCAAAGGCATAGTCCCGGACGAACGCTTCTTCCTGCGCTTTGGAATGCAGCCCGTAGGCCGTGTCATAGGCGGCTTGCCTTGGTTCCAGCGTATAACCCATGATGAAGCCCACCGCGCAGATCACCATGTATACCGCAATGGCAAACAGCAGCGCGCGGCGCGCCGTGACGCGCTTGGTCAAGCGGCCAAAAAGGATCGAGCAGGGCATCGCCACGATCTGGGTGACCAGCAGCGCCAGGATCATCGCGGTGCTGTTCAACCCCAGCGCGGTGCCGTAGGCGGTGGAAATGTTGATGATCGTGCCCACGCCGTCAATATAGAAGAAGTACGACAGCATGAACATGAACAGGCCCTTGTCATTGACAATCTCCCGCGCGGTGTGCCCGATGTTTTTGAACACCCCGGCGAATGAAAAGCTCGCGTCCCGCTCGATGTAATGCTCCTGATGGACATTTTTGAGGAACGGAATCGTGAACACGAACCACCAGGCGCTGGTGATCAGAATTGCGAATTTCTGGGCAAAGGCGCTGTAGTCAAACGCCAGCAGCATGCCGATGGAAATCAGGAACGGGATCGTGCTGCCGCCGATGTACCCCATCGCGTAGCCCCAGGAGGACACCTTGTCCATCCGCTCGTTGGTGGTCACATCGGTTAAGAACCCGTCATAGAACAGCGTGGAGCCGGAAAACCCGATGCGGGACAGGATGTACCCGGCCAGCATGACCCGGTAATCGCTGGTCAATGCGATCAGCGCGGTTGCCACCACGCCCAGCAGCCAGAACGCGGTGAACAGCTTTTTCTTCATGCCCTTGAAGTCAGCCACCGCGCCCAGGATGGGCGCCATCAGCGCCACCACGCCCGTGGCGATGGACACGCCATAGCTGAGCAGCTGATCGCCCTTGACGCCCTGGCTGCGCGCCAGCGTGCCAAAGATGATCGGGAAAATCGCGGCCATGATGTTGGTAGCGTACACCGAGTTGGCCCAGTCATACATGATCCAGCTGCGTTCCTTGAGCGTGAAACGCTGCTCTTTCGCCCTCGCCATCTGCGTTCCCCCTTCTATATTGTGAACTCGGCACATTATACCGGGTTTCCCCCCACATGAAAAGCCCAGCGTTTTCACACGAAAACATTTGTGGCACATCGGCGAGAATGAGAATAATCATTCAGATTATGCATGCAATGCCAATGGGGAACCCCAAGACTTGTGGTTGATGGGCGCCGCCATCGCAACCTGTGGGCCTGGACAGTTATCAACAGTGCCGGTTCATACACGGAAAATGAACTTCCGACAACCCTTGAAATCGCGGATAGTCTGTGCTATGATGCGGCCGTGTCGATAGGCGGGTGAGGTTTATCCACAGCCTGGTTATCCACATGAAGTTGAATAGCACTGTGTGAACGGTGTTTTTTTTACTTAATTACGGCTGTGTTACGAATGTATAAAATCCGAGACATTGGGGGCTGCCACGTGAACGTAAAGGCAATCTGGGAAGGCGCCTGCTCGCGCATGCGCGAGGAGATGACCGAGGTAACCTATTCCACCTGGATTGCGGCCGCGCTGCGCCCGCTGGATTTCGCTGACGACCGGTTCTATGTGGAAGCGGTCACCGACTTTTACCACCAGTTTGTCGTGCCGCGCTATTCTGACCGCATCGCCGCCGCCCTGCGGGAGGTGACCGGGCGGGACATCCGGCTGACCATCATGACCCCCCGGCAGGCCGAGGAATACAAAAGCGGCGCCAACCCACTAAAACGCCCCGCCCCGCAGTTGAATGACAAATACACCTTTGACACCTTTGTGGTGGGCAGCGGCAACCGCTTTGCGCACGCGGCATCCCTGGCGGTTGCCGAAGCGCCGGCGGAAGCCTACAATCCGCTGTTCATCTACGGCGGCGTGGGCTTGGGCAAAACCCATCTGATGCAGGCGATCGGCCATTATGTTTTACGGCAGAAGCCCGACACGCGCCTGGTGTACGTCACCAGCGAAACCTTCACCATTGAGCTGGTCTCCGCCATCCAGACCAACCGCAATGCCCAGTTCCGCGACAAATACCGCAATGTGGACGTGCTGCTGATTGACGACATCCAGTTCATCGCCGGCCGCGACAGCACGCAGGAGGAGTTTTTCCATACGTTTAACGCGCTGCACAACGCGCGCAAGCAGATCATTATCTCGTCCGACCGCCCCCCCAAGGAGATCACGCGCCTGGAGGAACGGCTGCGCAGCCGCTTTGAGTGGGGCTTGATCGCCGACATCCAGCGCCCGGACATGGACACCCGCTGCGCCATTCTGCGCCGCAAGGCACAGTCCGAAGGCATCAGGGTGGAGGACGATGTGCTGCAGGTCATCGCCGAGCGCGTCAGCAGCAACATAAGGGAGCTGGAGGGCAGCCTGACCCGCCTGGTGGCGTATTCCTCCCTGACCGGCCGCGAAATCACCATGCAGCTGGCCGAGGAAGCGTTGCGCGAGGTGTTCTCCGTGCAGGCGCCGCGCAGCATCTCCTGCGAGGACGTGCTGGACGCCGTGTCCCAGTATTACGCCGTCAGCGATGAGGACCTGCGGGGCCCGCGCCGCACGCGCGCCCTGACGGTACCCCGCCAGATGGTGATGTACCTGTCGCGCAAACTGACCAACACCTCCCTGCCGCGCATTGGCGAGGTGCTGGGCGGACGCGATCACTCCACCGTGCTGCACGGCTGCGCCAAGATCGAGGAACTGAGCCTGAACACCCACCAGGTGCGCGCCGCGGTGGAGGACATCACGAAGATATTGCGAAACGACGGGTAGAGACTGGCTGCAATCGTCTGTAACCCCATGCAAGTGAAGAAGTATCACCCGTCTAAAACATGCGTCCGCCCATCAATGATGCGCCGGATTTATTCTGCCTCCCGCGCAACAGTCATTCCGTCCGTGTAGACCGCATAGTTGGCAAAGTGCCACGTCATGTGCAGCCCATGAGAGGACGCCTTGTCGCTTTCTTTGCGTGCCTTGCGAGTTTCCTACAGCGCGTACTCGGAACGTGTCCGTGTAAACACGGGGATCGTGAAGTCAGCCTGTCCTCGTCGCATGTCGGCGTATACCCAAAGGTTGCCTATTCTTTGACGGTGATGCCCTCATAAAAGGCTCTGCGGATGACAAGCGTGATTAAAACCACGGACGGGGTAAATATGTACGTAGCCCGCACACCCTGATTTGTGAACAGCGCGCAGGATATCCTCTTGCCAAACCAGCGTCGCCGAGGGCCGTTTATCGAGAACAGTTGAGCCACCGCACCCAGTCGTCCGCAAAGGATGAGGTGTTGTCGTAATCCAAACATTGTTTTCGCCAAAGCGGTCTCTCCAATACTAACCGAACGAGTGATGATCATCACTTTGTCGCTGACGGCTGGGCGATAGCGTCTACTGAAACAGCAAAGGCGCGATGGATGGTTGTCTAGTACGCGCAGGTAGTCTGTTCGCGGGACCCCGACACAGCCTTCACAGCGCGAGCAGATTGTGGACATGAAAAGACCGCCGGCGTCGTCCAACCGGCGGTCTTTCACTTGGTTGCGTGTATGCCTTTCGGCGCTGTTCGCTTAGTCGGCCGTGTACGGCAGCAGCGCGATGGCGCGTGCGCGTTTGATGGCTTCTGCCATCTGGCGCTGGTGCTTGGCGCAGGTGCCCAGCATCCGGCGGGGGTTGATCTTGCCGCGCTCGTTGATGCAGCGG
>JAGVSV010000135.1 GCA_019137115.1 Bacillota bacterium | reverse complement strand
GGATCAAAACAGGCTCAATGAAAAGCCCCCTGAAATCTCAACGATTTCAAGGGGTTTGACTTGGCAGGGGCAGAAGGACTCGAACCCTCAACAAAGGTTTTGGAGACCCACGTGTTACCATTACACCATGCCCCTTTGCACCGCCGTATTATAGGCGGGGCAGGCGGCGCTGTCAACCCGTGGGCGGGTTTTCGGGCGTAGGCGGCGGCGCGGTTACGGGCGGCACTTCTGATCGTTGTTCAGGCGTCATATCCGGTGGATTTTCCGGAGGGGAAGAGGCCATCGGGGGACCAGGCGCCCGGGAGCGCACGATGGCCAGCGCCGCGTCGCGCTTTGCGCTGCGGCGGATGTGGATAAACAGCACGATCAGGGAGCCCATCACGGGCACCCCGATGATCATGCCCATCACGCCCATCACACGGCCAAAGAACAGCACCGAGAACATGACCAGCAACGGGTGCATGCCCACGTTTTCCGAGATGATCCGCGGGGTGATCAGGTTGATCTCGATCTGCTGGACGACAACGATTAGGATGATCACCCAGACCGCCTTGATGGGCTCCGGACTCATCAGCGCGACCAGCACGGGCAGGATGCCGCCCAGCCAGGGGCCGAAATAGGGGATCAGGTCAAACAGGCCCGCCACGATGCCGATGGTCAGCGCGTTGGGCAAGCCGATGATCATGCAGCCGACGCCTGTGGCGATGCCGATGTAGACGGATACCAGCAGCCTGCCCTTCACATAGCCGCTTAGCACGCGGTGGATGTCCGTCCATAGCTCGTACAGCACGCGCTGGTGCTTGTCGTTGAACAGGCCGCGCAGTTCGGCCAGGATTTTCTGTTTGTCCTTGATCAGGTAAAACGAGATCACCGGCGTTAGCAGAATGTGGATCAGCCCGCCCAGGCGTGTCAGCGCCGAGCTCATCACCGAGGTGATGGTGGAGCCCAGCCGCGTGCCCAGGTTGCTGGGGATGTCGGTGCCCAGGCCGGCCATCCAGTCGGTGACCCGCGCGATTTCATCTGCGTACTTGACGCGCAGGGAGGCCACCCCGGAGGGCAGGCGCTGCGCCAGCTGCAGCGCGTCGCGCACGACGGAGGGGATGAACAGCCCCACGAACAGCACCATCAACGCCAGCAACAGCAGCGCCAGCAACAGTGCGGACTGCCAGCGCTTGACGCCCATCGCGTCCAGCTTGTTGGCCAGGGGGTTGAACAAAAACGCCAGTACAATGCCATAGAAGAACGGCTGCAGGGCTGCCAACAGGTGCCGCCGCACAAAATAGAGCGCCGCAAACAGCACCACCAGGCCCAATACCTTGAGCACGGTCTTGCGGTTCCGGGTGATCCAGTTGTCCTCCACGGTGGTCTGCGGTCTGTTCATCTTACTGCACCGGTACCTCGTACAGCAGCCCCAGGTCCCACAGCAGGGAGCTGGTCAGGTACTTGTCGCGGATGTCTCGGGACGCGAGGAAGGCGTTGTACACATCCTCGCGGCTCAGGTTCAGTTCCGCCGGCGTGGTGGGCATGCCGATGCGCTTGCCCAGTTTCTCCAAAGCATCCGCGTCCGGCAGCTCCTCTTCAATGATGCCCAGGATGGTTGGCCAGCCCGCGATGATCCTGTCCAGCCGTTTGGCGTGCAACGCAGCGTCGTTCTTGTGATATTGCGTGTGCTCCTGCGTGATGATCGTTTCGGCCGCTTTTCCGCAGATGGCGCGGGTCTGCTCCTCCCATTCGGCGTTGGAGAAGGATTCCACAAATGCCAGCGCGCCGGCGCGGTCAGGTACGATGGTGCGCATATGATTGAGCAGCCGCAGCGTCAGGAATGTGCCTACACCCACCTGGATGCCGTGCAGGTCGGAGAGCTGGCCGCGGTCCAGCGCCATCATCTCCCACAGGTGGCTGAAATAGTGCTCCAGCCCCGAGGCCGGCCGCGAAATCTGGGCAAAGCTCATGGCGATGCCGGACAAAATCAATCCTTCCACGGTGGCTTCCACCGCGGCCGGGTCACGCTGCGCAAGGCCGGGCGCCACGTCCACCACCTTTTTCAGCGAAGCGCGAACCAGCCCGGCGATGTTCTCACAGTAATACTCACCCACCACCAGGTGGGAGATGCGCCACTCACAAACGGACACATACTTGGCGATCATGTCGCCAAAGCCGGCCTGCAGCATGCGCTCCGGTGCGTCCATCAAAATCTGCGTGTCAGCCAGGATAGCGGCGGGGCAGTCGTTGTACAGCGACACTTTCACCCGCGCGCGGATCATCGAGGAGGAGTTGCTGGCATAGCCGTCCATCGAGGGGGCGGTGCAGATCACCATGCCCGGCTTGCTGACCGCGTGGGCCAACAACTTGCAGCAGTCGTTGATCACGCCGCTGCCCAGGGCGATCACCACATCGCACGCCGGGTCAAACGCCATGACCAGCTCGCCCATGGTGTGCTCATCCGGCTCCGGATGGTCCATGGGCAGGGTATGCAGCGTATAGGGGATGGCATCCGCTTTGAGCACCGGCTCCACATACCGCCAGGCGGCGGCATAGGTATGCCGGTCGCACACGATGAACGGACGCGCCACCGATAGCCGATCCATCGCCTCTTTCAGGTAGCGCACCGCGCCGGGGCCCACCTTGAGGTATTGCAGGGTGGTGCTGTGCGTTTTTCCGCACGCGCAGGGATGCTGCGCGTTGATCAGCGCTTCGGGCTTTTGCTTAGAAAAGTCCATCATTCGGCCCTCCCTTGATGTCAAGCCATGATAGAACGGGCGCCAACGCTTGTCAATGAACCGAAAAGCGGCCTGCCATGCGTGGCAAGCCGCTGTGAGGAACCAAATTGTTTATTCCGCGTCGTCGGTGGGCAGCTTCTGGTGCTTGGCGGCGCGGCGCGTGCGGCCCTCGGTGGCATCCGCAGGCGGCGCAGCCTCCCGCACCAGCTGATAGCTGTCGCCAGTTTCCGCAACCGGCGCGTCCTCCGCGGCCGCATCGATGGCCGTTTCCTCAACGGGGTAGTTGTCCAGGCTGAGCCCCTCCGCCATGGGCTTGATTTCCTCAATCGGTGTGTCCGCAGGCGGCTCATCCGCGACCGAGGTCGTGCCTTCATAGGTGGCGGGGTTGGTGTAATCGCGGCGCGAGGAGGTTTCCAGGTGGTCATATGCGGCATCACTCTGCTTGCGGGCGTTGCCGCGCACGATGCTGCTGATGGTGAACAGGATCAGCGCCACGCCGAACAGCGCGCCGGCGGCGACTACGGCGATCCAAAGCGTCTGCATCGCCGGGTCCTTAGTTTCCTGGGTTAAGGGCGCGATGGTGACCGGCGGCGGCACGGTGACGACCACCACCTGGGTGGGCGCAACGGTGGGCGGCGTAAAACCAATCTGGATGTCCTGGGATTCAAACGTGACCACATTGTCCAGCGCGTCGCGCGCGGACGCGGTAAAGCGGAATTTACCGGCGTGGGTGATCAGGAAATCGCGCGGCAGCGTCATGCTCTGCCCGGGGGACAGCTCGCTGATCGTATAAATCGAGGTGCCGCCGTGCGTGATGCTGATGTTCTTGGCCGGCGCGTTGCTGTCGTTAGTGATGATGATGGTGAACGTCACCTTTCCCGGCAGCGCGGTCACCGTGTCCGTGTCCGGCGTCACCTGCAGGTTGAGCTTCATCATCTGCCCCTCGGCGTACGCGCTGATCTTGATCTCGTTGGTGGTTTCCTTGAGCGTGGAGCCGGTATTGTCCTCCAGGTTCAGCGTGAACTTGAAGGCAGAGGACTCCGTCAGCGTCACTTCCTTGGTGTGGGTGACCGTTTCGCCCGCCGGGATGCTCAGCCCCGTGAACACTTCGCCCAGCTTGGTGTCGGTGACCGTCACGTTGGAGTAGCTGATGTTGCCGGTGTTGCGCACGGTCAGCGTCAGGTTGACCGTTTCGCCCACGTTGACCACCGCGCGGTCCACCGACAGCTCGTACGCCAAGCCAGGCTTGGCAATCGGAATGGCCAGCGCGTCCAGCGTCACCCGCAGGGTGGTGCGGTCGCCGTCCTTGCGGTAGTTGATCAGCGCGGAGCTTTCCAGGTCGGTCCGCGCCGCGCGCTTGGTAAACGTAACGGTGGCTTTCTCACCCGGCGCCAATGGGTTGACCGTCTGCGTGTTGGTGGAGATCGTGCGGTTCTCGCGCACGCGGATGTCCGTCAGGCGCACATTTCCGGTATTGACCAGTTCATAGATCACCTTGACATCGCTTCCCGTGCGCACAACCGCGGGCTCAATCACCCGGGTTACGGTCAGGTCAGCCTTTTCGCCGGCAAAGGCGATATCGGCGGACGCCGGCAGGGTCACCTGCGTCACGCTGCCCTCGGCATCGGTCTTTGCATAGCGCAGCGTATAGGTGATCTTGCCCTGATCCAGCTGCGCCTGGGTCACCGTGTACTTGCCCTGCCATGTGCGTGCTTCGTTGAGCTTCAGCGAATACAGCGAGCCGCCGTCGTAAAAGTCAGTCACCGGCTTGTCGTCCGGGTCAAACAGCGAAAGCGCCGTGTTGATGTCGGCGGTGCTCACGTTGGCAACCCGCACGGACACCGTGACTTCGTCCGGCTTGGTCAGTGTGGTCGGGTCCACGGACATCGTGAAACTGATGTCCTGCTGCGGCGATTCGGCAAACGCCGTTACCCCCAGCAGCAGCACCGCCATCAACCCCACGAGCAACGCCCGCTTCACCCAGCTTGTATGGTTCAAGCCCGTCCCTCCTTCCGGCGCGTCAGCGCGCTGAACGGATCTTTCTGCATTCATTCCGATACATCTTAATGCACATTCGGGGGGCTGTCAAGGCGGCGTTGACCGCCAAAACCGCTATGGTATAATGCATTGGAGCGATTTGGACGGAGGGTGGCATTGACAGTCAACAGGGCATCGGAAAGGCGCCGGGCATGAACGAGGGACGCTCGCGTTTATTCAAACCGCGCACGCGCAAACCCAGCTTTGTGCTGTCGGTGATCATCGGCGCGTTCCGCCTGGCGGTGATCCTGGGCCTGGTCATGACGCTGGCGGGCGCCGGCGTTGTGCTGGGCATCGCCAAAGCCTATGTGGAGACCGCGCCCATGCTGGATATCGAGAAGATCGACAGCCAGGCGCAGACCTCGTTTTTCTATGACCGGGACGGCAACCTGATCACCGATTACAAGGGCACCGAAAACCGCATCATGGTCAGCATCAACACGATGCCCATGATCCTGCGGCATGCCTTTGTGGCGGTGGAGGACGCGCGATTTTACAATCACAGCGGCGTGGACATCAAGCGCATCGTGGGCGCGTTTTTGCGCAACTTCGCCACCGGCTCCCAGCAGGGCGGCAGCACGATCACCCAGCAGCTGATCAAGAACACCGTGCTCTCCGATGAGCAGAGCTACAAGCGCAAGATCCAGGAAGCGTATTTGGCGCTGCAGCTGGAGACTCGCTACACCAAGGACGAAATCCTGGAAAGCTACCTGAACACCATCTACCTGGGCGAAAACTACTATGGCGTCAAAGTGGCGGCCACCGGCTATTTCGGCAAGGAGTTAGACCAGCTCACCCTGCGCGAGTGCGCCATGCTGGCGGGCATAACCACCAACCCCTACTACTACAACGCCCGGCGCAACCTGTACGTGCGCAAGTCGGACACCACCGACTATGTGTCCATTACCAACAACCGCACCAACTATGTGCTGCGCATGATGTATGAAAACCAGTTCATCACGCACGAAGCATACACCGAGGCGCTCAAACCGGACACCGCGCATGTGCTGCCCGAATCGCCCGAGAGCCGGGCGCTGTACCCGTATGTGCACTACGTGGAGTATGCGATCAAGGATGTCATCAAAACCCTGCTGGTGATCAACGGGCTGGAAAACACATCCCGTAACCGCAACGCGATGGAGCGCGAGCTGCGCACCGGCGGCTACAAGGTGTACCTGGCGCTGGACACGCAAATCCAGCAGACGGTGGAGCAGGCGCTCTACAACTACAAGGACTGGCCGGCGCTGCGCGACCCCAATGACCGCATCTACCGCGCGCGTAACGCAGACGGCACCTTTAATGAGATTGAGCAGCCCCAGGCCGCCGCCGTGGTGCTGGACTACCGCACCGGCGAACTGATGGCCATTGTCGGCAGCCGCACCCCGCCCACCCAGCGCAAGACCCTGAACCGCGCTGCCGACATGAACATGCCGGTGGGCTCGGCCATCAAGCCCATATCGGTCTATGCCCCGGCCATTGAGTTGGGCGGCGGCGGGGGATCGATTGTTTACAACATCCCCGCGCCCATACCGGGCTGGCGGGGCGCCGACGGGCAGGATACCTGGCCGCGCAACTACGGCGGTAGCAACTACCGCGGGCCGGAAACCTTCCGCGAGGCGCTGGTGCGCAGCGACAACACCGCCGCCGCCCAGGCGTTGATGACCTTTGTGGGTGTGGAGCGGTCGGTGGACTTCCTGCTGCGCCTGGGCGTGGATCAAAGCCACATCAGCGCCACCCCGTTTGGCGTGGCGTTGGGCTCCAGCGGCATCACGCCGGTGGAGATGGCCGTGGCGTTCGGCGTGCTGGGCAACGGGGGGATCTACCAGGCGCCGCTGACGTTCATGGGCATACTGGATGACGACGGCAATGTGCTGTACGACGGCCACAAAAACCAGGGGCGGCGGCAGGTGTTCCGGCCGTCCACCGCGTGGCTGACCATTGACATTCTGAAGCAGGCGATCTCGCAGGGCACCGGGCGCTCGGCGCAGATGCGCGGGCAGACGGTGGCGGGGAAAACCGGCACCAACAGCGAGCAACGCGGGGTTTTCTTTGCCGGACTGACCGGCTGGTACTCCGGCAGCGTCTGGATCGGGCATGACAACTACAAGTCCCTGTCCAGCCGCACCACCGGCGGCAACAGCGCGGCGAAACTCTGGAACACGTTTATGGAGCAGATCCACACCCAGAAAGGCTTGTCCAACCGCAACATCATCGAGGGCAGCGCCGAGGATTACGGCCTGGTGCGGCTGACCACCTGCGCGGTCAGCGGGCAGCTGGCCACCGACGCCTGCCGCAACGACGCGATGGGGTACGGCACGGTGACCGACTACTGGCCGAGGGAAACCGCGCCGCAGAACAACTGTCAGATGCACATGAAGGCCGCCATCTGCACGGCCAGCAATATGCTGGCGGGCCTCTACTGTCCGCCCGAAACGCGCGCTGAGCGCGGCATCACGCTGCTGCCCGGCGGGCATCCTTTGCAGTCATTGCTGGGCACCACCTATGCCTCCGCGCTGATTGACTACCTGGGCCCGTACGCCACGCTGCGCTTTACCGGTGATCAGAACGCCAACGCGGCGCTGCTGTCGGCTGCCACGTGCACGCTGCACCAGACGCCGGCAGGGCAGGGGCCCACCGCGCTGGAGCAGGTGCTGATGAGCGACGCCAGCCTGCTGTTATCGCAGGCGTCGGTGCAGCTGTCCACCCTGCCGGAGACCCATCCGGCACGCGGCGAGCTGCTGGCCGCCATCAACGCGCTGGAGGTGCTCCTGACCCAAGGGCCGACCGCAGACACGCTGACAACCGCCATGAGCCGCCTGACCCAGGCCATGGCCGCCGCCCAGCAGGTGTATTGATCCGACAGCAGCGGTTACCTCGCGCGTGGAAGCCCCGGAAGCCAAAAAAGCCTTTGCAAAACGCTTGACAAACCCGCCCTTTTTTCGTACGATGGCGTTCGCATCAATAGGCTCCGTTAGCCCCGGGACTATTGAACGGGCAAGGCGCGCAGACCATCGCGCCGAGCGAATTGTTTGATTTGTCTTAAGGAGGAAGTTCACTTGAACACCTACATGGCCAATGCGCAAACTGTAGAGCGCAAATGGTATGTCGTTGATGCGGACGGCGTTGCGCTGGGCAGGCTGGCCAGCCAGGTTGCCGGCATCCTGCGCGGCAAGCACAAGCCGTCCTTCACCCCGCATGTGGACACGGGCGATTATGTGATCATCGTCAACGCGGGCAAGGCCAAGCTGACCGGCCGCAAATTGGACCAGAAATACTATTACCACCACTCCGGGTATCCGGGTGGCCTGAAAGCCACAAGCTACCGCAACCTGATGGCCGACAAGCCGGAGTTCGCCATGCGCCACGCCATCGTGGGCATGCTGCCCAAGGGCCCGCTGGGGCGCAAGATGGCGAAGAAAATGTTCATCTACGCCGGCGCGGAGCATGAGCATCAAGCCCAGAAGCCCGAGCCGCTGGCGCTCGTCGACTGATCAGGAGGAGAGAGAGAAGCATGGCACAAGCAGATTTCAACGCCGTTGGCCGCCGCAAGGAAGCGGTTGCGCGGGTCCGTCTGGTTCCCGGCAACGGCACGATTACCATCAACAAACGCGAACTAGATGATTATTTCGGCCTGGAGACGCTCAAGATGACCGTCCGCCAGCCGCTGGAGCTGACAAGGGTTAGCGGCTTTGACGTGATCGTCAATGTCACCGGCGGCGGCCTGACCGGCCAGTCCGGTGCCATCCGCCACGGCATCAGCCGCGCGCTGACCAAAGCCAACCCCGAGCTGCGGGCTGACCTGAAAAAGGCCGGGTTCCTGACGCGCGACCCGCGCATGAAGGAGCGCAAGAAGTACGGCCTAAAGGCCGCGCGCCGCGCCCCCCAGTTCTCCAAGCGCTGAGCGATCCGCGCTTCGCAAACCCCGGCAAGCCTTATGTGCGCCGGGGTTTTTACTCATCGATGGGCCGCCGCACGCCCCGCAACGCCTTGGGCAGGTGGTTTTTGAGCACCCCGCCGGACGCCTTGCCCCACCCCAGGGCAAACCCGGACAGCGT
>JAGVSV010000307.1 GCA_019137115.1 Bacillota bacterium | reverse complement strand
GGCAGCTCGGTCACCAACATCGCCATCGTGTTCTCGATGAACCTGCTGTTCTCGATCGCGGAGTTTATCTTTGGCGCGATCCTCAACTCCACCGCGATCTTTGCGGACGCCGTGCATGACCTGGGTGACGCGATCAGCGTAGGGCTGGCGCTGGTGCTGGAGAAGCGCAGCATGAAACACGCCGACGGCACCTATTCGTTCGGCCACCGGCGGTTTTCGCTGTTGGGCGCGCTGATCACGGGCATGGTGCTGCTGGTGGGCAGCGTGTATTCGCTTACGCGCGCGGTGCCCAAACTGCTGTCCCCCGGCGTGGTCAACTATGACGGCATGCTGATCATGGCATTGGTGGCCATCGCGCTCAATGCGGTATCGGCCTGGGCATTGAGCCGCGGCAAGAGCCGCAACGAAAGCATGCTCAACCTGCACATGCTGGAGGACATGGTGGGCTGGATCGGCATTCTGGTCATGTCCATCGTCCTCCGGTTCACCAACTGGTATTTCCTGGACCCGCTGTTCTCCATCGTGCTGTCGCTGTACATCCTCTACAAGGCCGCGCCGAGCGTATGGAGCACGCTCAAAATCCTGATGGAGTCGGTGCCGGGGAACGTGCCGCTGCCCGAGATTGAGCAAAAGCTGCTGGCGCTTCCCCATGTGCATGGCTTCACCCATCTGCATCTGTGGAGCATGGATGGGGAGAGCAACAACTTTGCGGTGTCGCTGTTTACGGATTTGAGCGACCCGGTGGAGCAAAAGCTGCTGCGGGAGCGCGTGCGCGCGCTGATGGCGCACTATTCGGTGGAGTGTTCGACGGTGGAAATCGATTATGACCCCGAAAAGCGGTTTGTGGGCAAAATCCGGTAACCCCTCCATGACACCGTGACTTTCCTATGGTATACTCCCGGTGACAGAGTAGGTCAGGCGCGTTAAGTGCCGGCGGATGGGAGGTCGCCGCCGGACGAAGGGGTTCCCCCGCGGTGCCTGTCCGCAGCCGCTGCCGCCGGGGGATCGTTCCCTCCTGTTGCAGTGCGCAAGAGGAGGGTTTTTTATGGCAAACAAACGATCCAACGTGATGGTGCTGGTGATCAGCGCCATGCTGACCGCGCTGTACGTGGTGCTGAGCCTTCTGGCCATCCGCATCGGCAACCTGCGCATCACGGTGGACAGCCTGCCCATCGTGGTGGCCGGCGCGCTGCTGGGGCCCTGGCCGGGGCTGTCTGTCGGGCTGCTGGGCAACCTGATTGAGCAGATGCTGCTGTACGGCCTGGGGCCCACCACGGTGCTGTGGATTGTCGCCGACGGGGTGCGCGGCCTGATGGTGGGGCTGTACGCCAAGCGGCACAACTACGAACTAAGCATCACGCAAACCATCCTGATCGCTGTCGCTGCCGCGGTGGTGGTCACGATCATCAACACGGGTGCGCTGTACCTGGACAGCAAGATCAACCATTACTATACCGACGCGCTGGTCTGGGGCGGGCTGGTCACGCGGTTCCTGACCGGTATGGCCACCTCAGCCGTCATCGGCGCGATTCTGCCGCAGCTGCTCAAAGCGCTGAAGAAGTCGCTGGACGTATAAGCTACCTCGGGTTTGCTGACACCGGGCATGCTTTCCGCTGCCCGGTTTTTTGCGCGAACGCCGCTTGACGAACCACGCCGTACAGGGTATATTTGCGCTAGCAACCACACATAAGGAGGAAAGTCATGAAAAAACTGTTGGTGTTCGCACTCGTCCTGACGCTTGCCATCGGGGTCATGCCCGCGCACGCGCAGGAACAGGTTACCTTGCGCATCTCCTGGTGGGGATCCCAGACCCGGCACGACCGCACCATCGAAGCGATCAAGCTGTTTGAATCACAAAACCCCGGCGTGACGATTGAGCCGGAGTACATGTCCTGGAACGACTACTGGATCCGCATGGCCACGCTGATGGCGGCCGAGCAGCTGCCGGACATTATGCAGCAGGACCTGCAGTATATCCGCCAGTATGCCGACAAGGGGCTGTTGGAAAACCTGTCGCCCTATGTGGACAGCGGCGCGCTGAACCTGAGTGACAGCGACCCTGCCTTCTGGACAGGCGGCATGCTGGGCGACAAGCTGTACGGCTTGAACCTGGGCACCAATTCCCTGATGCAGGTGTATGACGCGGTGTGGCTCAACGAGCTGGGCATCGAAATGCTGCAGCCTGGTTACACCTGGGAGGACTATGTGGCCTTCCTGCGCGAGCTGCGCGCGGTGCTGCCGGACGGCGTATACCCCTCTGCCGATGTTGTCACCAACCAGATCTACAACCTGATCACCCATCGGGTGCGGCAGCTGGGCGGGCACTTCTACGCGGAGGATGGCAAATCACTCGGCTTTGACGAGGCGCTGCTCACCTGGTGCTTCCAGTTTGAAAAGGACCTGACCGACGAAGCCCTGATCCCGCCGATGGACCTGCGCCTGGAAATGGGCGTATCGCCGGAGATGAACCTGATCGTCACCAAACAGTCGGTGATGATGGAAACCAACTCCAACCAGCTGATCAGCGCCGTCAACGCGAGCGGCCGGCCGCTGGCTGGCAACATCATGCCGGTGGCCGATGACCAGGTCATGAACGGGCAGTACATCAAGCCTTCGCAGTTCTTCTCGGTGTCCGCGCACAGCGCACACAAGGACATCGCGGTCAAATTCCTGGATTTCATCACCAACTCGGTGGAGTGCAACGACATCCTTTTGGCGGAACGCGGCGTGCCGATCTCGTCCAAGATCCGCGAGGAGCTCAAGCCCAAGCTGTCCGAAGTGGATGCCATCGTGTTTGATTTCTTGGGCGTGGCAGCCAAGTATGCCGACCAGATCAGCCCGCCCGAGCCTGCCGGCCACAGCGAGGTGTATGATCTGCTCAAAACCTATGATCAAAATGTGTGCTTTGGCGAAATGACGCCGGAAGCCGCGGCCAAGGAGTTCATCCCCAAGGCCAACGATCTGCTGGCCAACAAGTAAGCCCTTCACGGATTCACGCTCAAGCCTACAGGGGGCCGTGCCGCTCCGGCACGGCCCCCTAGGTTTTATCCTTCAGGAGGTGGAGGGCATGCCGCAGAAAACCCTGACCAGAAGAAGAAAGCGCTCGCTGGAAACCAACAACATCGCGGGCTACCTGTTCATCGGCCCATGGCTGATCGGGTTCATTGTGTTCACAATCGTCCCGATCGCGATGAGTCTCTACTATTCGTTCACCAACTACGACCTGATCGGCTCGCCCACCTGGGTTGGGTTTCAGAACTACATCACGATTTTTACCAACGATGTCCGGTTTTACAAGGCGGTCAACGTCACGGTCACCTATGTGCTGATCTATGTGCCGCTTCGGCTGGCGTTTGCGCTGTTTGTGGCGATGCTGTTCCGCGTGCCCAGGCGGGGCGTTTCGGTGTACCGCGCGGTATACTACATCCCCTCGGTGGTGGGCGGGTCGGTGGCCGTGGCGGTCATGTGGAAACAGCTGTTCGGGCGCAACGGCGTGCTGAACTCCTTTTTGCTGGCCATCGGCGCCATGGCGCCGGCGGCAGCGCGCAGCTGGACGACCACGCCCTCCACCGCGCTGGGCACGCTGATTGTGCTGGCGGTGTGGCAGTTCGGCTCGCCTATGCTGATCTTCCTGGCCGGCCTCAAGCAGATCCCGGCGCAGCTGTATGAAGCGGCCGCCATCGACGGCGCAGGGCCGATCGCCCAGTTTTTCCGGATCACCATCCCCTCGCTGTCATCGGTCATCTTTTTTAACTTCCTGATGCAGACCATCAGCGGCTTCCTGTCGTTTACGCAAGCCTTGCTGATCACCAACGGCGGGCCGATGGACCGCACGCTGTTCTATGTGCTGTATATCTATCTGAAGGGCTTCTCGTTTAACGAGATGGGGTACGCCTCCGCGCTGGCCTGGATCATGCTGCTGTTCATGGCCCTGTTGACCGGCATCATCTTCAAGACATCCAACTACTGGGTGTTCTATGAAAGCAAAGGGGCCAACAAATGAACAGGAAAACCAAGCGCGCCCTGACAACCTTTGCTTACCATTTTTTCGTAATCCTGTTCGGATTTCTGATGATCTATCCGGTGCTGTGGATGATGGCCAGCTCGTTTAAGCCGCACGCGGACATCTTTACGGACGCCTACTCGCTGATCCCACGCCGGGTGGTGTTCGCCAACTATGCAAACGGCTGGCGCGGCTTTGGCAACAACACGTTCGGCACCTTCTTTGCCAACTCCTTCAAGCTGGTCATCCCGGCCACCATCGGCGTGGTCATCACCTCCGCCATGGCGGCGTTCGGCTTTGCCAGAGTCAGGTTCCGGCTGTCCAAGCTGTGGTTTACCTGCATGATCATCACGATGCTGCTGCCCATGCAGGTGCTGATGATCCCGCAGTATATCCTGTTCAACAAACTGGGCTGGACGGACACCTATCTGCCCATCATCGTGCCGGCTTTCTGCGGCCAGGCGTTCTTCATCTTCCTGAACATGCAGTTCATCCAGGGCATCCCGATTGAGTTGGATGAATCAGCCACCATTGACGGCTGCGGCCGGGTGGGCATCTTTTTGCGCATCATGATTCCATTGATCTGGCCGGCGATGATCACGTCGATGATCTTTTCGTTCTACTGGCGTTGGGAGGATTACCTAAGCCCACTGCTGTATATCAGAACGGCCAAGAAATACCCGGTGTCCATCGCCCTCAAGCTGTTTTCCGACCCCGCCAGCGTAAGCGACTATGGCGCGATGTTCGCCATGTCGGTGCTATCGCTGGTGCCGGTGTTTGTCATCTTTGTTGCCTTCCAGCGGTATCTGGTGGAGGGCATCGCAACAACGGGCCTGAAAGGATAAAGCGCCCGAACCGAAGGAGTCCTGCCAATGATGTATGAGAAAATGACGCTTTCCACCCTTCCGCAGCTGCAGGAGCGGCTGAACAAACTGGGGCTTTCGCTGCCCCTGTCCGAGCAGGTGTCGCTGCTGGGACAACCGTTGACAGTGGGCGGATTTGCCCTGTCAAACCGGCTGGCGATCCAGCCGATGGAGGGCTGCGACGGCGCGCCGGATTCCTCGCCCGGCGAGCTGACCATCCGGCGGTACCACCGCTTTGCGGAAAGCGGCGCGGGGCTGATCTGGTTTGAAGCCACAGCGGTTGTGCCCGAAGGCCGCGCCAACGCGCGGCAGCTGATGCTGACCCGGGAAAACCTGGGCAGGTACAAGCAACTGTTGGAGGACATGCGCGAATCTTCGATCAAGGCATATGGCTTTGCGCCGATGATTTTGATCCAGCTGACGCATTCGGGCCGGTATTCCAAGCCCCGCGGCGTGCCGGAGCCGATGGCGGCGCGGCACAACGCGATCTATGACAAGGACAACCCGCTGGATGACCAGCGCATCGTGACGGACGCATACCTGGAAACGCTGCCGGCGCAGTATGCCGCGGCCGCCAAACTTGCCCAGGAAGCCGGGTTTGACGGCGCGGACATCAAAGCCTGCCACGGGTACCTGATCAATGAACTGCTGGGCGCGCACACGCGCGAGGGTAAATATGGCGGCAGCTATGAAAACCGCACAAGGCTGTACCTGGATGCCGTTCGCGCGGCAAAGGCGGCGGTGTCGGGCGATTTCATCCTCACCACGCGCATCAACGGCTATGACGGCCTGCCGTTCCCCTGGGGCTTTGGCACAAGCGAGGGCGCTGTGGAGGAGGATTTGACCGAGTCCATCCGACTGATCCGCACGCTGCACGGGGAGCTCGGCATGCAGCTGATCAACCTGACGATTGGCAACCCCTATTTCAACCCGCACATCAATCGGCCGTATGATGACGGGCCGGTACCCTCGCCGGAGCATCCGCTCAAGGGCGTGGCGCGCATCGTGCGCTGCACCCAGGCGATCAAGGCCGGCGTGCCGGGCATTACCCTTTTGTCCTCCGGTAACAGCTACCTGCGCGCACTTTCGCCGTACCTGGCAGCCGGGATGCTGGAAGGCAACCATGCCGACCTGATCGGCTACGGGCGCGAGGCGTTTGCCTATCCCACCTTTGCGCGCGACCTGCTGACCGAGGGGCGAATGAACCCGCGCGCCAGCTGCTTAAGCTGCTCCAAGTGCAGCGAGCTGATGCGCGGCAGCACATCGGGCTGCCCGGTGCGCGACAGCAAGGTATACGCGCCGCTATATGTGGAACTGAAAGGAAAGGACAAAGCATGAGCGCGCAACGTGTAGCGGTGGTTACCGGCTCCCGCCGGGGCATCGGCCTGGGCATCGCGCTGGCGCTGGGGCGCGCGGGGTACCGCGTGGTGGTGTCCGGCACATCGCAGGAAGGCGACCAGGCACTGGCCCAGTTTGGAAAAGAGGGGCTGACGGCCACCTATGTGCGCTGTGACGTGTCAAGTGACGCCGACCGCCGCGCGCTGATCGCCGAAATCATCCAGCGCTATGGCCGCCTGGACGTGCTGGTCAACAACGCAGGAGTGGCTCCCACCACGCGCATGGATGTGCTGGACACCACGGAAGAGAGTTTTGACCGCGTGCTGGACATCAACTTAAAGGGGACGTTCTTCCTGTGCCAGCTCGCCGCGCGCGAGATGATCGCCGGGCTTGATGCCAACCCGAAAGACTATTGCCCGCGCATTGTCAACATCGGCTCCATCTCCGCGTATACGGTATCGCTCAACCGGGGCGAATACTGCATCAGCAAAGCCGGCGTGGGCATGGTGACGCAGCTGTTCGCCACCCGCCTGGCCCGGCACGGCATCCCCGTGTTTGAGGTGCGCCCGGGCATTGTACGAACCGACATGACCGCGCCGGTCGCCCAGCGCTATGAGGAGCAGATCGCCGAAGGCCTGACCCCCGTGCCCCGCATGGGCGAGCCGGAGGATATCGCCGGCTGCGTGCTGGCCGCGGTGTCCGGACAGCTGGATTTTGCCACCGGCACGGTGCTCAACGGCGACGGCGGCTTCCACATCAGGAGGCTGTGATGGGAAGTGGACATCAGGTACATCAAACGCAGGCATGCGTGGTGGGCTCCGGCTGCGCGGGCTGGGCAACGGCTTTGCGGCTAAAACAGTTGGGCGTGGATGTGCTGTTGGTTACGCAGGCATTGCGCGACGGCACCAGCCACAACACCGGCAGTGACAAGCAGACATACTACAAGTTATCGCTGGCGGGCTTTGAAAACGACAGCGTGGGCGAAATGGCGCGCGACCTGTATCGGGGCGGCGGCATGGATGGGGAGATCGCGCTGTGCATGGCCGCAGGCTCCGCGCGCGGGTTTTTAAACCTGTGCGAGCTGGGCGTGCCCTTCCCCACGGATGCGTACGGGCAGTACGCCGGCTATCAGACCGACCACGACCAGCGGCGACGCGCCACCAGCGCAGGGCCGCTGACCAGCCAGTACATGGCAAGGGCGCTGGAAAAGGCGGGCCTTGCAAGCGGCGTGCGGGTGCTGGAGCACCTGTGCGCAGTGGAGCTTATCGTTCATGAGGGACGCGTGTGCGGTCTGATCGCGGTGGACACCGATCGGCAAAGCGAGGACGGCCACGGCCTGGTCGAAATCCGCGCTGATCAGGTGGTGCTGGCGACCGGCGGCGCGGCCTACTGCTACCGCGACAGCGTGTACCCCGAAAGCCAGTCCGGCATGCTGGGGCTGGCGCTGCAAGCCGGCGCGGTGGCCGCTAACCTGCACCAATGGCAGTACGGGCTGGCATCGCTGGGGTTCCGCTGGAACGTATCGGGCAGCTACCAGCAGGTGATCCCCCGCTATGTATCGGTGGACGCGGAAGGGAATGCGTTTGAGTTCCTGGCTGACGCGCTGGGCGAACAGCGCGCGATGGACATGACCTTTTTGAAGGGGTATGAGTGGCCGTTTGACGCCGCCAAGGCAAAAGGGTCCTCCCAGGTGGATTTGTTGGTGCACCGCGAGATGCACGAAAAGGGGCGCACGGTGTACCTGGACTACCGGCACAACCCGCGGGGATGGAAGCCGGGCGGTGAGGCGCTGTCCGACGTGCCGCGCCAGTATCTGGTGTCCTCCGGGTCGGTGCAGGACACGCCCATTGACCGGCTGCTGCACATGAACGCGCCGGCGGTGGCGCTGTACCGCGACAACGGTATTGACCTAGCTGCCCAACTGCTGCCCATCGCGGTGTGCGCACAGCACCTCAACGGCGGGCTGATGGTGGACGCGGACTGGCAAACGACATTGCCTGGCCTGTACGCGGTGGGGGAGTGCGCGGGGACGTTCGGCGTGCGCAGGCCGGGAGGCAGCGCGCTGAACGCCACGCAGGTGGGCGCGCAGCGCGCGGCCGAACACATCGCGCGCCAGCCCAAGGGGGAGCAAGCCTATTCTGGCGATGCAGCCGTACGGGCGCTGGCGGGCATGCTAGATGCCCTGACGGAAGGCGGGCGCCCGATCGGAGACGTTGCCGCGCACTTCCGCGCCGCCATGAGCCGCCACGCCGCGTTTTTACGGGATGTGGAGGGCATGCGGGCGCTGAAAAATGAGCTTGCACAGATGCTGCGCGAAGTAAACCAGTGGACGTGCCCCACCGGACGGCCCGCAGCCTGGCTCACCGCACGCGACCAGATGCGCACGCAGTTGGCGTGCGTGGACGCGATGCTGTTGGCCGCCCAACAAGGGTTGCCGGGCACCGCCATGGTGTACCCGCGGGCGGCTGTGCCGGACGGCAACCACATCGTACAAACGCAGCTTGCGGTCGATGGGGTTGTGTCCACCATGCGGGAAGCCACCCCGATCCCCGAGAGCGATCTGTGGTTTGAGAATGTATGGCGCCAGTGGCGCGAACGCAACAAGCAAGATTAACAGGAGGA
>JAGVSV010000113.1 GCA_019137115.1 Bacillota bacterium | reverse complement strand
CCGCGTCTTTCGTGCGTTCGCTTGCCCGCGCGCGGCTAATCAGCAGCAGCCCACCCGCCAATAGCCCGATCGCAACCCATATCCCATACAGGTATACGTTCCGACCGGACAAAGAGATGGAAGCAGCATCGTCAAACACGGTCAGTTCCCCAACCCAAGGTCAATGGCCGTGGCAAAGTAGATCGCATCGCTCTGGGAGCGCTCGTTGTTCTGGCTGCGGCCGGACTGGAAATACCCGCCGTTGAACACGATGGTGGCCGAGTTGCCGCCGTCCAGGTTGTACGCCTGCCAGCAGCCGATATCGTACATAAAGTCCGCCAGCTCCTGGTGCGTGACGCCGGAGGAGGAGCCCGTGCGGCCTTCCGCCAGCACCAGCACATAGTGCAGCTCCGCCATCTGGCCGATGGCCATGCGCGGCTCGCGCCCGTTGGGGTTGTAGCTGTACTTCTTGTCCGTGGTCAGCAACGAACCATCCTTGACCAGCGCCGGGCCAAAGGTAAACGCGTTGACGATCTGATGTCCATCCGCCAGGAATGCCTCCACCTCGGCTTTGGGCGACAGCACGAACAGGTGAAAATCTGCGTTTTCGTCGATGATCAGCATATCCTTCTTCGTGTTGTAGCGGGCGCGCAGCTTTTCGCCCATGCGGTACTCATAGGTTTTCTTGTCCGGGTCATTGACGTAGAAATCGCCATTGATCGCAACCACCGCGTTCTGGCGCGCTGCCATGTCGGAGATGCGCGCGTCACGCTTGGAGATCACCGTACGCAGCTGGGACGGGTGGGCGATAATCACTTCCACGATGCGCCAGGTCACGCCGTCGGTTTCGCGCACTTCCAGCGAGACGGTGATGCTGTCATCCTGATAGCCATCCTGCGTGAATTTGCCCGGGTCAGGCATAAAGCCGGGGGAGTAGTCGATCGGCAGCGGCGTGACGGCGGCCGGGGGAACGACCTCGGCGCGCGCCATGGGCAGCAGAAACTCTTCCCAACGGAAGCCCGATGTGCTTTCCTCCTCGGCCCATTTTTGCTCCAGCGTCCGGTTGGCTGCGTCATCCAGCAGGGCGCCGGAAGGCACCACCAGAGGCATCAACAGCACCAGCAGCAGGAAACATACGACACACAAAGCGCGAAGGGAACGGTTCATTGTGTAACTCCTCCATCGGTTTCACGGAACACCCAGGCTTTCTGGATGCGGTAGTTGGCAAAAAACAGCAGCGTGTCCACCACGATTTTGCTGGGCGTGGCAGCCAGGTGCAGGGGATTGCTCATGAAGCTGACCAGGGTGGCCGATACCAGCATGACCGCCACCACCAGCAGGCCGTAGCGCACCAGCGACCCGCGCGAGCGCTCAATCCGGAACACCAGCGATTTGTTCAGCCGGTAGTTGAGCAGCGCCGAGCACACGCGCGCCAGCAGCGTGGCCCAAAAAACCACGATATTGATGCCCCAAAGCACGTTCCGCAAAGGGTCGGACACAATGCCCGGCAGGATCCAGCGGTTCAGCAGCGTAAACAGCAGCACATCCACCGCGGTGGAGACGGCGCTGGCCGAAGCGTACTTGAAGAAATTGCCAAATAAATGCTTGTAGATGCGCGCCGAATCGCGGATGGGCCGGAAATGCGTGCCCTTGTTCTCCTGAAGATAAATGGTCTGGATGGGCACGATGTGCATCGGGATGTGCCGGCCGGAAAAATGGATCAGCATGTTCATCTCATACTCGAACCGGTCGCCGGGGATGGCCGCCATGGTTGGGATCAGGTCCAGGGAAAACCCCCGCAGGCCGGTTTGGGTGTCCGGCAGCCAATGCCCGTACAGCAGCGCAAAAAAGAACGACGTAAGCCGGTTGCCCAGCCGGCTTTTGGAGGGGATGTCCTGCCCGCTGAAGTCCCGGGTGCCCAGATAAAGGCCTTCGCCGCCCTTTTGCATGGCTTCCGCCACCTTGGTCACGTCCGACGCGGTATGCTGTCCGTCCGAGTCCGCCGTGACGATGCCTTCAGCATCCGGATAGGTTTCGGCGATATACGCCATGCCGTGTTTGAGCGCGTGCCCTTTGCCAAGGTTGACGTCATAGGAAAGCACCGCGCATTCATCCAGCGCGTTCAGCCCATCAAATATCTCCCGGTACTCCGGCCCCGAGCCGTCATCGACGATCACAATGCGCTTGTAGCCGTGCGCGATCAGCTCCTGCACATAAGCCGAAAGCAAATGATCCGGGTGCAGCGAGGGGATAAGCACGACCACGTGCGGGGCGTTGGTTGCATGTTTCTGCATCGGCCACCTACATGGATGTATCCAGATAGTCAATCAGCAATTCGCGCACGTCCTCCTTGAGGTATTCGTTCAGGCCTTGCTCGAAATCCTGCCGGGTCGCGTACCCAAACGCGTGAGAAGCGACATAGGCTTTAAGGAACCCGTCCATCCTGCCGCTGGTGTGTTGGTCCAGCGCCTGCAATGCCGCGGCGCCGCGCCCATACACCACGCTGGCATACTCGTCCATGTCATGGAAATGATCCAGCGGGCTGCCCGGCGTGATGCCTTCGCGGATGTTCTCCCGCATTGGAGCGTCCAGGCGCAGCCGCGCCAGCGTGTCATAGCTGTCAGCGCCATAGCGCTTGCGCACGTACTGCAGCATCGCGTGTTCGCTTAACGCTTCATCCTGCCACGGGTTACGGAAGGCGTCGGAACCAACCACAGCGTAAAACCACTGGTGCGCAAGCTCGTGGGCCACGGTCAGCTCCAATGTGCCCTCAAGGCCCTGACCGTACAAGGCATCGGAAATCCAGACCAGCGCCGGGTACTCCATGCCGGAAAACGCGAACGGCACAGCCGCCACCGTCAGCGTGGGATACGGGTACGCGCCGTATGCCTGATTATAGTGTTTGAGCACTTCTTTGGCAATCTGAAGGGGCTTCCCGGCGCGCTCCCGGGTGCGGGCGATGGACTGCACCAGCGTGCCATCCATCCTGGCAGACACGCTGACGCCCTGCTCATACACCACCAGCGCGAAGTCGCGCACCGCCTGAGCGGTGCCGGTGAACCTGCCGTCGGCTGTTTTTTGCATCGGCGCGCTGGCGGCCAGCAGGACGCCCTCGGGCCCGGAAAAGCTGACCGCATAGTTGGCCACGGCGGATACGAACGGATCGCCGATGGACACATAGGGGTCGGTGCGCCATTCGCCCTCATCCACCACCGAAAGGATCGGCAGGCAGTTGCCCAGCAGCCAGACGCCGTCGCTGCGCCCAAACCGGTGCAGGCAGTCCGGCACCGTCAGCACCATGCGGAGCGAAACATCGCACCATGTATTAGGCCTGAACCCCTCAACCGTCAGCCGCAGCACGGTGCGCGCGGCATCGTCAAACACGGGGGAAACCGCCTTGCCGTTCACCGTTACATCGTGCAGCAGGAAATCCCCGGGTGAAAAGCCATGGGGATAGCACCGGTCAAACAGCTCCTCGGTGGCGGCGGGGCTGGTTTCCGGGGACGCATACGCCCCGGCATAGGTGCGCAGGACAATATCGGGCAGCACCTTGTCCCAGCGGTTTTGGATGCGGGCGTTCATCGTCACGCCGATCCGGTATTCCGACGGGTGCATGACCAGGTCAAATGTGTACGCGTCCAACCCTTCCGCCGCCGCGGCAAGCGCAGGGGAAGGTGTCGGGACTTGGGAAGACTGCGGCCCAAGGAAAGCGAAATACGCAAGCAACAGAAGGGCAACGACCACAATGGAATAGCCCGCTTTTCGCTTCATCCGTTGCCCTCCTTTCTTCCCCTGCATCATAGCGTGTAGGCAAGGTGAAGTAAATGAATCCGGTCAAAAGTTTACAACGCAAGCACCCGTCAAAGGCGAAAGCCCGCGGCGTTTGCACGCGCGCAGGCTTTCGGCAGTTTTCGTCGTTTTACAGGGCTTGCTCGGGGAAATTCGGGGTCACTTCCAGGTCAATGTACTCGCCCTCGCCCAGGGTGTCCGGGTTGCCACGGCGGTCGATGATGTCAGCCAGGTTTTCCGCGCGGAACACCTTCAGTTTGACCGTCTGACCGCGCTCGGTGGCCCCAATCACGCCGATCAGTTCGGTGCTGCTGCGGATGATCTCACCGTTGGCTTCCACCACGATGTCACCGGCCAGCATGCCGCCCTTTTCAGCCGGGCTCCCTTCGTCCACGATGGATACATAGGCGCCCTGCGGCAGGGTCTGGTTGGCAACCAGCGGATGGTTGGCCGATAGCGTCCCGATGGTCACGCCAATGCGGGGCTTGTCAGCTGTTGCGTTGGCCGGCACGTTGGGCTGATCAACGTTCGCGTCTCCTTCGTACTTTTCAAGCACGCTTTGCAACAGGGGCTTAGCGGCGTTGATGGGCACACACATGCCGATGTTGTCGATGCTCGGGCCCTGGCTCTGTCCGAAGAAGAAGCCACCGCCGCCCGCGGAACTGTCAAACTTGAGCGTGGGGATGCCCTGCAACTGCCCCAGGATGTTGAACATGCCGCCGCCGGAGTTGCCGGAGCTGATCGCGGCGTCCACCTGGATCATCTGGTTGGTCTTGGCATAGCGGCGGCCATAGCGGTCCACCGCGCGATCAGTTACCTCACGGTTGAGGGCGGAGACCACGCCCACGGTGACGGAACGCTCAAACTCTTCACCCAGCGGGTTGCCGATAACAATGGCCCACTCACCGATTTGCAGCTTGTCGCTGTCGCCCAGGGGAACGGCGGGGAGGTTCAGGCCGGGCACCTGCAGCACGGCGATGTCCAGTTCCGGATCGGTGTCGATCACTGCGGCGCCAAATTCCTTGCCTTCGCTGGTGACGGTCACGCGCGCGGCATTCCGTACCACGTGATAGTTGGTCAGCACGTGGCCATACTGGCTGACAACCACGCCGGAGCCTGTGCCTACAACGGTGGGCTCAGCGGGCGGCACGATGTCGCCAAAGCCATAGCCATAGTAGGAGCGCATGCGCGCCTGGTAGTTGTTGACGCCCACCACGCTCAAGCGCGCGGAGTTGGCCACATCGATGATGGGGCTGGTCACCTTGGTTTCGTCGGTCTGGGTGTCCACCACGGTGGCGATCTCTTCCTTGGTGAGCATGCCGGCGGCAATGGCGTTGACGCCAAAGCCAATGGCCAGCACCAGGGCGAGCGCCAGCGGCAAGAGGGCCAGAATGCGTTTCTTGTTGAATGCCTTCATAAGGGGATCCTTTCTGCTTTCACACATGTTTATCATAAATACCCGATTTTACATGGCAATGAACAATCCGTGAATTCGTTTCCATGATTCCTTTTGTGGCATGTCCTGCGGTGTGCTACAATTGCATACAACATACATCGCCCGCGCAAGCGGACACGGAGGGCAGCAGTGCGATCGTTTCTGAGGCGTCTTTATTCTTCCGACAGTCTGGTGCGTGACCACCGGCGCCTGGGCGAGCTGCCCGATACCCGCACGGCGTACAACGATGTGCTTCGCATCGCGCTGCCCTCCATCGCAGAGATGGTGCTGATGAGCCTGATTGGTAGCGCGGACACCATCATGGTGGGCCAGCTGGGCAAAAACGCGCTGGCTTCGGTGGCGCTGCCCGGACAGCCCCGTATGATTATGCTGTCGATCTTCTTTGCGCTCAACGTGGGCGTCACGGCCATCGTGGCGCGAAGGCGCGGTGAGGAGCGCCGGGAAGCCGCCAACCTGACCCTGCGCAACGCGATCGTGCTGGCGCTTGGCATGTCGGTGGTGGTGATGACCACCGTCATTATCCTGGCGGAGCCTCTGATGCGGCTGGCAGGCGGCAACACGTCCACGCCCGATGACGCCAAGGTGCTCAAAGATGCCACCACCTATTATGTGATCATGGCGTACGCGCTGCCCATCAACGCGGTGTCCATGTGCATCAACGCGGCGCTGCGCGGGGTGGGAAACACCAAAATCACCATGCAGGTGAACATCATCAGCAACCTGGTCAACGTGTGCTTCAACTATCTGTTGATCGGCGGCAATTTCGGTTTCCCGCGGCTGGAGGTGGCCGGCGCGGCCATTGCCAGCGTCATCGGCATGGTGTTCGGCGCCATCCTGTCGTTCCTGGCCGTGCTGCGCGGGGATGCCTACCTGCACGTGTCGCTCAAGGACAGTTGGCGCATCGACGGCCCAACGATGCGCAGCATTATCAAGGTGGGTGGCAACGCCATGGTGGAGCAGCTGAGCATGCGCTTTGGATTCTTCATGTACTCCCGCATCATCTACGGCCTGGGCGTGGCGCTGTTTGCGGCGCACAACATCTGCATGCAGTTTTTGAACCTGTCGTTTTCCTTTGCCGATGGCCTGGGCATTGCGGGCACCTCGCTGGTGGGGCAAAACCTGGGCGCGAAACGCCCGGATCGCGCGCTGCTGTACGCAAAAATCACCCAGCGGCTGGCGATCGTGGTGTCGGTGATGATCGCCGTACCATTGGCGGTGTTCCGGGTGCCGCTGACCAGCCTGTTCCTGGACCCTGCCACGCCGGACGCGGCCACGGTGCTGCGCAACGCCGCCGATACCATGCTGATTGTCGCCCTGATGCAGCCCTTCCAGATGAGCGCCGTGGTGCTCTCCGGCAGCCTGCGGGGCGCAGGTGACAACCTGTTTGTGGCTTCCGTCATGGGTGTGTGCGTGAGCATCATCCGCCCGCTGATGGCCATGCTGGCCGTGTACGTGTTCAAGCTCGACCTGGCGATGACCTGGCTGCTGTCCATGTCCGAGATGGGCATCCGCGTGTTCCTGTTCTACCGCAGGTTCGAAGGCGACAAGTGGATGTTCAAGCGGGTGTAGGGGAAAAGCGGCGTTGTGGTAGCGGCTGCGGTTTGACGGTGTCTGGCGCCGCACGTATAATATGCGGGCAAATGGGACAACACAAACCGGGAGGAACTTGATGCAGCGCTACCAGACAGGGAACAGGCCCAAATTCAGAAATTACTGGGTGATTCCGGCTGTGGTGCTGCTCGTGCTGCTGGTACTCTATCTGAGCGGCGCGTTTGGCGGCGCGGCGCGCAGGCTGTCTGCCCGCAAGCTGCGCTGCGTGGTCACCCAGCAGGTGACGCCCTTTGGCGACCGCGTGCTGTGCTACGACGGCACCACCATCTTTTGCTTAAGCGCTAACGGCAGCGAGCTGTGGAAGTACATGGTGGGAACCGGTGCCGGGTTTTCGGTCAGCGACTCGCTGGTGTCCGTCTGGGTAGGCGAGCAACTGCACATCCTGGACCGCAACGGTCGGGTCAGCTACAATGACCGGCTGACCGACACCATCCAGTTTGCGCGCCCGGGCACCCAGTATGTGGCGGCCGCCGTGGGCGATCTGGTCGGCCCTACGCTAATGGTCAAGGACGTCAATGGCCTGGGGGTAGACTCCGAAACCGTGGCTTATGAGGACAAGATCATCCTGGACATGGGTTTCTTTGAGAATGGGGAGTACCTGTGGACGACCGCGCTGGATGTATACGGTGTGGCGCCCATGACGGTGATGAACATTTTCCGCGTGGGCGCGATGAGCACCGGCGAGGTGGAGCTGGGGGAGGAGATCACCTACGCCGTGCTGTACGCCGGCGACAAGCTCAACGTGGTCAACACCCGGCAGATCAACCGGTATGATTACCGCGGCACGATCACGCCCAACGCGTCCCAGCTGGTGTATGGCTGGCAGCTGATTGACCACAACATGTCCGGGCGCGACGCGCTGATGCTGTTTGCCCCGGTCATGCAGACCACCCAGGAACAGCGCATCACCGAGTTGCGCGTGCTGTGGGGCAACCGGGACATGCGTTACACGTTGCCGGACAACTGCGTGGGCGCGGGTCTGCGCGGCAACACGCTGTTCGCGTTCTCGAAGGACACGCTGTACCAGGCGGATGTGTCCGCCCAGCGGTTCTCGGCCGTGCGGCTGGATGACATCCGGGACCCGGTGACCGGCTTTGTGGGCAGGCTTTCCAACGGTGTGGCGCTTGTCAGCAGCGGCATGGATGTCTATGCCGTGACGCTGCCATAGGCCGCATGCAAAGGAGCATTCTGTGAACGTCATTGACATTGTGATCTTGTTCACCATTGGTATCAGCGTGGTGTACGGCGCCAGCAGGGGCTTTCTCCAGACCATTTCCAACGCCGTGGGCATGGTGGTGGCCGTGGGCGCCGCGTTCCTGTTGGGCCCGGCGGCCGCCGCCTGGCTGACCGGGATTGACTGGATCCGCGAAAACCTGGCCAACATCACCGACGCCGTGGCGCGCGTGGGTGACTTTGACCTGGCCACCTCCCAGGTGTCGGGCATCAGCCAGGGTACGGTGGAAACGGTGCTCAACAGCGTGGCGCTGCCCAAGCCATTGGCCGATGTGCTGCGCGACAACCTGCTGGGACAAACCTTTGCGCAGGAAGGGCTGCGCACGGTCAATGACTATGTGTCCAACACCATTGTGGCAGCCGCCCTGCAGGTGCTGGGCTATCTGTTGGCGTTTGCCGCGGTGTACATCATCATCTCGATTTTGATCAGCATCATTCAGCATGTGTTCCGCTTTCCGATCCTCCGCCAGCTGGACTGGCTGGCCGGCGCGGCGTTCGGATTTGTGCGGGGCGCGGGGTTTATCTATCTGTTGCTGCTGCTGGTGCCGTTGATTTCCACCGCCATGCCGATTGAGGGGTTTGACGAGCTGATGGCGGGCAGCCAGTTGGCCGGGCACTTTGGCAACGACGGATTTTTCGTGCGCGTGATCACCGGCGGGTAATCGATACCGAATTTTCGATTTCTCTTGCGCAGATGTGGTTTTGCGCTTGCAAACCTTGCCGCGCAATGGTAATATGATTTCCGCTTGCTCAAACCGAAGCATGGCAGGAGGTGAAAGAAGTTGCCAAACATTAAGTCAGCCATCAAGCGCGTGAACGCCGACAAGAAAAAGAACCTGCGCAACCGCATGGTGAAGTCACAGGTCAAGACGGCCGTCAAGCGGTTCACCACCGCCATGTCATCGGCCGATGGCGGCGCCCAGCAGGAGCTGGTCAAAGCCGCATCCGTGATGGACAAAGCCGTTGCGAAAGGGATTGTTCATAAGAACACCGCCAACCGCAAGAAGGCCCGCATGGCCAAGGCGCTCCACAAAGCCACACAGGCGTAACGCCCATGCCGCAGCGATGCGGCTTTTTTATTGGATCAGAGAAGGCCCCAACAGCATACAATCGCCAAAGCTGAAGAAGCGGTATTGCAGGGATACCGCTTCTTTGTACGCGTCCAGCGTGCGCTGCGTGCCCATCATGGCGGACACCAGCATCAGCAGCGTGCTTTCTGGCAGATGGAAGTTGGTCAGCAACATGTCCACGGCTTTGATCGTGTCGCCGGGCTTGATAAAGATATCCGTCATGCCGCTGCCCGCCTGGATGCGCCCCTGGGTATCCGCCACCGTTTCCAGCGTGCGTACACAGGTGGTGCCCACGCAAACCACGCGGCCACCTTGAAGATGCGCCTGGTTGATGCGCTGGGCCGCCTCCGCCGTTACCTCATAATACTCCGCGTGCATCACGTGCTGGGACACATCCTCCGCCTTTACCGGGCGGAAGGTGCCCAGCCCCACATGCAGCAGAATGGGCACGACATCCACGCCCCGGGCGCGTATCTCCTCAAGCGTCTGTCCGGTAAAATGCAGCCCCGCCGTCGGCGCTGCCGCGCTGCCGTCAAACCGGGCATACACCGTCTGATATTCGTCCTTGTTCCGAAGCTGTTCGTAGATATAGGGCGGCAGCGGCATTTCACCCAGCGCGTCCAGGATTTCCTCAAACACACCATCGTACACAAAACGCACGATCCGGCCACCGGCAGAAGTTGTTTCGCCGATTACCGCCGTCAGTTTGCCGTCGCCAAATAGGACCCGCGCGCCTTCCCTAAGTCTGCGCCCCGGTCGCACCAGCGCTTCCCAGCGATGCTGATCCTGCCTGCGCAGCAACAACAACTCCACTGGCACGCCGGTGTCGGATTTGACGCCCATCAAGCGCGCGGGAATGACCTTGGAGTGATTGACCACCAGCACATCGCCACGCCGCAGATAGGAAGGGAACGCGCGGAACATGCTGTCCAGCAGCCGATCATTATCGGTGTTGCACACCAGCATGCGGCTTGCGTCCCTGGGTTCTGCCGGGTGCTGGGCGATCAGATGGGCGGGCAGGTCATAGTGAAAGTCACGTGTTTTCATCAAGGAAGCCCAGTTGGGCGGCGTTGGGATCGCCCTGCGCGGAGGCAGGCGGCGTGCGGTTCAGGTGGCGGTACGCGGCCTCGGTTGCCACGCGGCCGCGCGGCGTGCGCTGGATAAAACCCAGCTGCAAAAGGTACGGCTCGTACACGTCCTCAATGGTGATCGCGTCCTCGCCAGTGGAAGCCGCCAGGGTATCAAGGCCCACCGGGCCGCCGGTAAACTTGTCAATCATGGTCAAAAGTACATTGCGGTCGACACGGTCCAGCCCCAGGCGATCAACATCCATCAGGTCCAGGCCGTCATGCGCCACCTGGCGCGTCACCCGCCCACCAGCGCGCACCTGCGCAAAATCGCGCACGCGCTTGAGCATCCGGTTGGCGATGCGCGGCGTGCCCCGGCAACGTCCGGCGATTTCCCGGATGCCGTCCTCATCCGCCGGCATGTTCAGGATGCGCGCGGAGCGTTGTAGGATCAGCGCCAGCTCATCCGGCGTATACAGCTCCAGCCGGAACAGCATGCCAAAGCGGTCACGCAGCGGGGCGGAAAGCTGTCCGGCGCGCGTGGTAGCGCCCACCAGCGTGAATCGGGGCAGCTCCAGGCGCATCGAACGCGCGGTTGGCCCCTTGCCGATCATCAGATCCAGCGCGTAATCCTCCATCGCGGGGTACAGCACTTCCTCCACCGCGCGGGACAGGCGGTGGATTTCATCGATGAACAGGATGTCACCAGCGTTCAGGTTGGTCAAAATCGAAGCGAGATCGCCCGGACGCTCAATCGCGGGCCCGGAGGTAATGCGGATGCTCTGCCCCATTTCGGAGGCAATAATAAACGCCAGCGTCGTTTTGCCCAGCCCCGGCGGGCCGTACAGCAGGATATGGTCCAGCGCGTCGCGGCGCTGCAATGCGGCCTCGATATAGATGCTCAGGTTCTCCCGCACCTTCTGCTGTCCGACATATTCGCGCAGCGTTTTGGGGCGCAGCGAAACGTCGGTTTCCAGGTCATCCGGCTGTGTGCCGGGCGCAATCAAACGGTCAGCGTCCATACTATCCTTTCAGCATGCCGCGCAGGGCAGCGCGCACCAGCTGGTCGGGCGTGGCGTTCGGCCCTTCGCTTTGCTGTGCCTGTGAGATGGCCCGCGCGGCTTCTGCTTGCGTATAGCCCAGGGAGATCAGCGCCAGCAGCGCCTCCTGCGCGCTGCCGGTACCGGTGGCGCCCATTGCGGGCACGACCAGGCTGTTGCTCATCAGATCCTCCGGCGCAAACTTGTCCTTGAGCTCCAGCGCGATGCGCTCGGCGGTTTTGCGCCCCACGCCGGGCGCGCGGGAGAGCATCGCAATGTCGCCGGTGACCACCGCCAGCTTCAGATCGTCAATGGGCATGCTGCCCACGATGCCCAGCGCGGTGCGCGGGCCGATGCCGGACACACCGGTGAGCTTCAAAAACAAGCTGCGCTCCTCCTGGGTGAAAAAGCCGAACAGCTCCAGCGCGTCCTCCCGGACGTTCAAAAAGGTGTACACGCGCATCGTTTCCCCGATGGCCGGGGCGCCCGACAGCGTCGTGGTGGTGCACAGGATTCGGTAGCCGATGCCACCGGCGGCGATGATGATCTCCGTCAGCGACTTGGCCTCAACCGTTCCTTCAATAAAAGCGTACATGGCGTCCTCTATTTCATGCGGAATTGATCGCTCGCGCGCCCGGCGTGCGCATGCGTGACCGCGGCGGCAACCGCATCGGCAGCGTCGTCGGGGCGGGGGATTTCCGAAAGCCGCAGGATCATCTTGAGCATCTGCTGTACCTGATGCTTTTCGGCATGGCCGTACCCCACCACCGCCTGCTTGATCTGCATGGGCGTATATTCAAACAGCTGATTTGTATAGGCGGCGCACGCCGTGATGGCCACCCCGCGAGCGGCGCCCACCGTAAAGGCGGTGGTCACATTGCGGGCAAAGAACAGCTCCTCAAACACGATTTCATCCGGGAGATAGGTGGACAAAAGCGCTTCCACGTCCCGGCGTATGGACACCAGCCGTTGTGGGAACGCCGTGTCCGGCGTTGTGGTGATCACGCCATGGGCAATGTAGGACGGGTTGCCGCCCACCATGTCTACAACGCCCCAGCCCATCGTCGCCAGCCCGGGGTCAATGCCAAGGATGCGCATATGCCCTCCTTCCGCGCGTGATCATAGAACACACATTCGCCCTTGTCAAATCAAAGACTCGTTTTGCGACCGCGCCAGCAGGCGTTCCACGTGCCGGCGCGCGATGGTGGCGGATTGTACTTCTTCCGCCACGCTGGGCGGCGCTTCGCCCATCAGCCCCAGAAACTGGCTGACCTTCAAACCCAGCGCTTCCTGCACGTCCGCGTCGCTGCCCTGCGGACTGACCAGATAATAGCACAGCAGGGAATCCGGCTGTCCGATGCGGTGGGCGCGGTCCTCGGCCTGGCTGTGCACGGCGGGCGACCAGTCCAGCTCGCCGAACACCACGCAGGTTGCCCGCTGCAGGTTCAGCCCCGATGCCGCGCGCAGCGACACACAGCACAGGTCCGTAGCGCCGTCCATAAAGCGCTCCACGCTTTGCTGTTTCCTGTCCATGGTTTCGCGGCCCGTGATAAACACAGGGGAAAGGCGGTGCAAGTCGCGCCTAAAGATATCCATCACCGCGTGATGGTGGGCAAACAGCAGCACGCGCTCGCCGCCTTCCACCAGCGCGCGCACGAACTGGCACACGAACAGCGCCTTGGCGATGCCCGTGGCTTGCCGCTCGCCCTGGGAGATCGACCCTTCCAGCAGCGCGCGCTCCGGCGGCGACATGGTTTCCTCCCGCCAGCGGCGCAGTTGGTCCATGACCGGCTCCATCAGCTGGCGGTAGAGCTGGCTGTCCGTGTCCACCTCCTGCACCAGGCGCCGCTTGGGCGGCAGTTCGGGCAGCACATCCTGCTTGGTGCGGCGCAGCATCAGCCCCTCGCGGCGCAGGTGCTCGCCCAGCAGGTCAGGCTTGATGACGATGGCCTTGCCATAGCCATAGCACCACTCGCGGGTGAACGATTCCCAGTCGCCCAAAAACTGGTAGTCCAGGATGTTCACCACGTTCCATATCTCGCCGCCCATGTTGTAGATCGGGGTACCCGACAGCCCGAACACCCGGTCGCTGGCGTCCGACAGCAGGCTGGCGGCCGAATACTTTTCGGTGCCGCGGTGCCTCAGCTCCTGAATCTCGTCAAATACCACCGCGCGGAAGGCATAGCGCGCCAGCGCTTCCTTCCAGCCGCGCAGCAGCAGGTAATGCACGATGTAGATATCCGCTTCGGGCAGGGGATAGGGCTTGAGCCCCTGCAGGGTGTGCACACGCGCTTGCGCGCCGTTGATGCGCACGAAGCGCGCAATTTCCACCTGCCAGTTGCGCATCAGGTGCGGCGGCACAACGATCACGCAGGGAAACGCGCCCATCGCGGCCAGACAAGCCAGGCACTGCACCGTTTTGCCCAGGCCCATTTCATCCGCCAGCAGCGCGCGCTGCGTGTGGTACAGCCAGGACAGCCCCTGCTGCTGGAACGAGCGTAAGGTGCCCACAAATGCGCCCTCGGGCAGGGCAACCTCGGGCATCTCACCGCGCAGCATCTCGCGGTGATAGGCATAGGCGCGCGCCTGTGCCATGGCTTTCTCCCAGCGGTCGCGGTCGTTGGGGGCAATGTCCAATGGGTACCGCTGCATCAGCCAGTTCAGGTCACCCACCGCCCGGCGGTGTGCGGTAAAGTACGCAAGGCCGCGTTTGCCCTTGTCACTGCCCGGAAACAGGCGCTTGGCAAGCTCCGTCACCGCCGGCTCCCCACGGATCATCCAGCACTTGCGCTGCCGGTTGTAGCTCAATGTGCCATAGGCATG
>JAGVSV010000221.1 GCA_019137115.1 Bacillota bacterium | reverse complement strand
CAAGCAGCGCAAAGTCAAACACATACCGGCCGCTCTCCCGGGCAACGCCGACCAGTTGGGTGGTCAGGCGTTCGCCGCCCACCGCGGTGTCCAGCGGCGGCGTGTGCGCCGGCACCAGCATCATGTTGACGCCGCGGCGCACCGCGTGCGCAATGAAACGCTCCAGAATAGCGAAGTGCTCGTCCGAAAACACGGGCACATGGTAGTACTGCGCCAGGCAGTCGGCGTGCAGCCAACGCGCCTGGATGATCTCCTGCGGGGGAAGGGCGCCGGGCAGAATTTCTACGCTGAACGTCTGCTCCGCCAGGACGTTGCCGTCAAGATCCTCCATCCGCAGGGACAAAGGATATTGTCCTGGCTTTGTGCTGTCGGTGGGCTCCAGGTCAATCCACACCGCCGACCAGATATTCATATACGCCCGCAGATGCGTGGTTGTGGTCACATCCTCCAACAGGTCCGGGTACAGACCGGGCGTGGTGCGCAGGTAACCGGCATCATGCACCGGGAAACAGGGGAAACGCACCGGCACATTGGTCACGCGGCGCAGGCGCGCGGGCACAGCGCTGTCCAACGCCAACCGCACGCGCTGGCGGGGATCGTCCTGCTCCGATGCGTCCGTCACACACCAGGCGGCTTGCAGCGAAAGCACCTCGTTCTGAAAACCCGTCAGTGCGATGTCCGGATAGTCCTTTGGTTCCTCGTCCGGGAACACCTTTTCCAAAGCGGAAACCCACTTTAACTTGACCATCTTCTGTACCTCCGCGCTATCCACCGTATGTGAAACGCATTATAGCATGATAAACCGGGCGCGGAAAGGCGCGCGTTTGCTTGACCGCATATGGGGGACTTCGTATAATGAAGCCTGGCATAAGGGAGGACGTAGCATGCAGGACAGGAAGACATTTTACATTACCACGCCGATTTATTATCCCAGCGGGAAACTGCATATCGGGAACACCTACACCACCGTGGCCGCCGATACGATGGCGCGGTTTAAAAAGATGACGGGTTATGACACCTACTTCCTGACCGGTACGGATGAGCACGGGCAGAAAATCGAGCGCCGCGCACAGGAAGCGGGCAAGGATCCGCAAACCTTTGTGGACGAAATCGTGGCGGACACCAAGAAGCTGTGGCAGCTGATGGATGTCGAATACGATGTGTTCATGCGCACGACCGACCCTGACCATGTAAAGGCGATCCAGCGCATTTTCAGGCGCATGCTGGATCAGGATGATATCTACCGGAGCGTCTATGAAGGCCAGTACTGCGCTTCCTGCGAAGCCTTCTGGACGGCCACGCAGCTGGTGGACGGCCACGGCTGCCCGGACTGCGGCAAACCCACGGAACTCGTACAGGAGGAAAGCTACTTTTTCCGGATGAGCAAATACCAGGATTGGCTGATTCAGTACATCGAGGATCATCCGGAGTTCATCCAGCCGCCCAGCCGCGCAAACGAAATGCTGCAGAACTTCCTGCGCCCGGGCCTGCAGGATTTGTGCGTCAGCCGCACCACGTTCTCCTGGGGCGTGCCGGTGGATTTTGACCCCAAGCACGTGGTGTATGTGTGGATCGACGCGCTGTTCAACTATGTAACGGCGTTGGGCTACATGGGCGACGATGACACGCTGCTTCAAAAATACTGGCCCGCGCAGGTGCAGCTGGTGGGCAAGGACATCGTGCGCTTCCATACCATCTACTGGCCCATCATGCTGCATTCCCTGGGGCTGCCGTTGCCCAGGCAGGTGTTTGCGCACGGGTGGCTGCTGTTTGGCAATGACAAGATGAGCAAATCCAAGGGCAATGTGGTGTACCCCCCGCCCATTGTGGCGCGCTATGGCGCGGATGCGCTGCGGTACTATCTGATGCGCGAAATGCCCTTTGGCGCGGACGGCAACTATACCAACCGCGCGCTGCTCAACCGCATCAACAGCGACCTTGCCAACGACCTGGGCAACCTGGTGCGCCGCACCACCGCCATGCTGGACAAGTATTTTGGCGGTGTGATTCCCGCGCCCAACGCGTATGAGGCTGTCGACCAGGCTTTGATCGACAAAACCGAAGCGCTTCCGCCCGCGTTTGAGGAAGAAATGGACGCGCTGCAGTTCTCCCAGGCGCTGCAGGAGGTGTGGCGCGTGGTGTCCGAATGCAACCGCTATATTGACTTAACCCAGCCCTGGGTGCTGGGTCGCGATGAGAGCGGCACGCCGCGGTTGCAGACCGTGCTGTATGTGCTGGCCGAGGCGATCCGGGTGATCGGCGTGCTGATTTATCCGGTGATGCCCACAACCTCCCGCCGGATTCACCAGCAGCTGGGCATTGAGGACGAAGCGCTGACCACCTGGGATTCGATCAATACATTCGGCGCGCTGCCATCCGGCGGCAAGGTGCAACAAGGCGAGGCGCTGTTCCCGCGCATCGACATTGAAAAAGATTTGGCCGAGTTGGAGCAGGGCGACCAGCCCGAACCAGAGCCCGAGCCTACGGTTCCCGAAACACCCGCCAAACCTGAAATCGCCTTTGATGACTTTGAAAAGCTCTCGATGAAAGTGGCGCGCGTAATCTCGTGTGAAGCGATGGCCGGCAGCGACAAACTGCTGCAATTCCGATTGTCACTGGGCCAGGAGGAGCGCACTGTGCTGTCGGGTATCGCCAAATACCATGACCCGGCCACGCTGGTTGGGCGCAAGGTAATTCTGCTTTGCAACCTGGCGCCTCGCAAAATCCGGGGCGTAGTGTCCGAAGGCATGCTGTTGAGCGCAGAGAACCCGGACGGGTCGCTGTACCTGTTGTTTGCCGATGACCAGGTCCAGGAAGGCGCGGAGATCGGCTGATGGATGTGTCGGGCCTGTTTGACTCGCATTGCCATCTGGATGACGCGCAGTTTGACGGCGACCGCGAGGCGGTGCTTGCGCGCGCCCATGAGCATGGCGTGTCGCTGTGCCTGACCGCCGGGAGTGACGTTGCGTCCTCGCTTGCCTGCGCGCTTTTGGCGCAGACGCATACCGGTGTGTACGCCTCCGCCGGCGTGCACCCGCACGCCGCCGCGCAAGTAGGGGATGACTACCTGACCAAGATCCAGGAGCTGACCAGTCGCCCCCGCGTGCTTGCCATCGGAGAAATCGGGCTGGACTACTACTATGACAACGCGCCCCGTGACATCCAGCGGACGCGGTTGTTGGAGCAGCTGGCGCTGGCGGACGAACTCAATCTGCCGGTGATCCTGCATGTCCGGGAGGCGCATGGCGATCTACAAGCGATGCTCTCCGAGCGCGGCACTAGGCATGCCGGCGGCGTCATCCACTGCTTTACCGGGAGTCTGGAGAGCGCGCAGCACTACCTCAAGTTGGGGTATTATATTGCCTTCGGCGGCGCGCTGACGTACAAGAACGCCGACCGGATACGCCAGGTGGCCGCGCAGCTGCCGATGGATCGGTTGTTGATTGAGACGGACAGCCCCTATCTGGCCCCCGTGCCGCTGCGCGGCAAGCGCAATGAACCGGCGCATGTGCGCCTTGTGTGCGATGCGTTGGCAGCCGTGCGCGGCATGACCCCGCAGGAAACCGCGGACATCACCCGCCGCAACGCCAAAGAACTGTTCCGCATTCCCGGATAAGCAGGTTACGACAAATCTATTTCGGAGTGTTAATAATTGTTGACGTTTTTTGTGCCGTTTGTCTTTCTTTGTGCTATACTTTTGCCCACGTCCGGCGGTAAAGGAGGATGCAGATGAAACCGCAGCTGATTCTTGCGTCCCAGTCGCCGCGCAGGCGTGAGCTGATGGGCACGATGCGCCTTCCGTATACCAGCGTGGATGTTGAGGTGGACGAGCATCTGGATGATGCGGCCAGTATGGCGCCGGATCGGGTTGTGCTGACGCTGGCGGAGCGGAAAGCCGCCGCCGCGTCCGCTCTTCATGCGGAACAATGGGTGCTGGGCGCGGACACTGTGGTATATGCGCAGGGCCACGTGCTTGGCAAGCCGGTGGACGCCCAGGACGCACGCCGGATGATCGCGCTGCTGCGCGACGCCTGGCATGAAGTCCACACCGGCGTATGCCTGATCACCCCGGACGGCACCAGGCATCTGCGCCACGCATGTTCCCGCGTGCACTTTGTGGCGCTCACCGACGCGCAGGTTGACGCATATGTAGGCACCGGCGAGCCCTTTGGGAAAGCCGGCGCGTATGCGATCCAGGGCACGGCGGGTATGTACATTGATATGATCGAGGGCAGTTTTTCCAACGTGATTGGCCTGCCCACTCAGGCGGTGCACGCCCTGTTAAGCGCCGCCGGATTCCCACTTCCCCTTTAGAGGCAGAAAGGCAGCCATGGCGATCATCGCGCCCGATCTGGGCATCGACCTGGGCACGTCCAACACGCTTGTGTATGTGCGCGGAAAAGGCATTCTGATCAATGAACCCACTTTGCTGGTTGTGCAAAGCGGGGGACGGCGCGTTACCCGCGCGATCGGGCGGGATGCCAGCGTGCTGGTGGGGCGCACGCCGGTGGGCGACGTCGTCGTCCGCCCGATGCAGGACGGCCGTATCAAAGACTATGACATGGCCGAGGCATTGCTTAGATATTTTATCAGGAAAGCGATCGGCGCGTCGCATATCGTCAAGCCGCGCGCGGTGATCACCATCCCGTGCCGCATCTCCAAGGTTGACCGCCGTGTGATCACCGAAGCCGCGCAGGCAGCCGGCATCCGCCGCAATGGCGTGGAGCTGGTGGAAAAGCCGTTCGCTTCCGCGCACGGGTCAGAATTGAAGGTGTTTGAACCGGAGGGTACGCTGGTGGTGGACAGCGGCGGCGGCACCACCGAGATCGCGCTGATTTCCCACGCCGGCTACGTTGCCACCCGGTCGCTGGCGACCGGCGGCATCAGCATGGACCTGGCGATTGTCGAATACCTGCGGCATGACTACAACATGGTCATCGGCGACCGCAAAGCCGAGGACATCAAGATCGACTGGGGCTCCGCGCTGCCCTACAAGGAGGAGCGCAAGATCGTCGTCAACGGCCGCGACATCATCACCGGCCTGCCGCAGACCGCGGAAATCACCACGACCAAAGTGTATGAAGCGCTGCAGGCGCCCTGCCGGCAAATCCTCCAGGGCATCCGCGCGGTGCTGGACAAGGCGCCGCCGGAGCTGGCCGCTGATGTGCTGAGGAAGGGCGTCTATCTGATGGGCGGCGCGTCCCAGCTGCACGGGCTGGATCATTTTCTGGCCGCGGAGCTGGGCTTGCCGGTGTTCATCGCCAAGGAGCCGATGCTGTGTGCGGCGCTTGGGGCCGGCAGATTGGCGGAAGATTTTGAACTGCTGTCCCGCGTGGCGCGCATTCCCCCCAGCCAGGATGAGGCGGAATGAAACGCCAGCGGCCAAAGCGGAAGAAGCCTGCCCTTGGTAGCAGGCAGTGGCTGGGAACCATGGCGCGCTTTGCCGTGCTGGCGGCGCTGGCGCTGGCCATCTTCAGCATGGTGGCGTCCCAGTTTTTCCCAGACTTGACGTTCCTGGAAGCGCCGCGACGGTTTGTCGCGCGCGTCATCACGCCGATCCAGCGCACGTTTGCCACCGCCACCGATGGCATCGTGGGGTACCTGCGCAAGCTGAAGCTGCGTAGCAACCTGGAATACGAGTATGAGCAGCTGCTGATCAAGTACAACGAAAAGGTTGATGAAAGCATGCTGCTGGAGGAGTACCGGGCCCGGCTGCAAAGCTATGCTGACCTGGAGGATGAGCGCTCCCGCAACCTGAACCTGGACGGCATCAAGGCCAATGTCATCGGCTGGGACACCAGCAACTATACCTACACCTTGACGCTGGACGTGGGCACCAACCACGGCGTGCAGGACAACATGGCGGTGGCCGTGCCCGGCGCGCTGATCGGACTGACCTACAACACCACCGCCAGCACCTGCAACGTGATCGGCATTGTGGACGCCAACTGCAATGTATCCGCATTGATTGAAAGCAGCCGCGACCAGGGCACATTGAGCGGCACGCTGTCCATTGACGGGGCGTATGCCTGCCGGATGTACTACCTGACCTATACCACCCTGCCGCGACCGGGCGACCGTGTGGTCACCTCCGGCATCAGCATGGCCATCCCCAAGGGCATCCCGATCGGGTATGTGCGGGAAAGCACGCGCGGGCTGGAGAGCAACAAGCAATACATTGTCGTAGAACCGATTGCCGATTTTGAGCACATCGAATATGTGCTGGTGTACCGCTATCGCCCCACCCCCGCCGAAGTGACCGACACGCGGCCGGGCGACATGCAGGCAACCTTTGTGCCGCTGCCTTCCGCCCAGCCCGTGCCCACGCTGTTGGGGCAGCCCGAGCCGGAATCCACCGGCATGCCGGGCGAACTGACGACGGGCGAAACCCCTGCGCCCAGCACCACACCGGCTCCGTCGCCTGAAGACGCTGCCGACACACCCACGCCCACCGAGGAAGGCTATGTCTATGTGGACGCCGCGCCGGTGGACAACGTGGAGACCCCCGAGCCCACCCCGGAGCCCACGCCCTCGCCGGAGCCTACCGCCACCTTCTCGGTGGACGAAATGACCGTGGAGCAGGACCCGTGAGCGCGCTGAGCTGGCGCGCTCCGCGCAGGCGGGGAATCATGCGGCCGGTCCGGGCGGCGGCGCTGATCCTGCTGTTCTATCTCATCCAAACCTGCGTGATGCCCTACCTCAAGGTGGGCGGCGTGATGCCCAACCTGCTGATGGTTGTCATCGCCATCCTGACGGTGTCCTATGGGAAAAAGTACGCGTTTGTATCCGGCGCCCTGGTGGGCATCATCCTGGAGTCCATGGCCAGCAGCCTGCGTTTGTTTTATGTGCTGGTTTATCCTTCGCTGGCGCTGGTGGCAGCACAGGCATTTGCCGACATGAGCGATGTCAAGCGCGAAATGCGCCGCATCAGCCGCGCGGACAGCCAGCCGGAGTCGGCCACCGGCGCCAACAAAACCCTGTGGCAGCGCGTCCGCGCGATACGGCTCACGCGCACATCCCCGGATGACCTCAACCCGCACCTGCGCATTCTGCTCAACGCGCTGCTGCTGACGGCATCCTATGAGGTGCTGATGCTGGTCTATGTGGCGCTGGACGGCGTGCCCGTGGGATTTGGGCACATCTGGCGCGTGCTGATTACATTGGCGTACACTGGCTTTGCGGCGCTGCTGGTGATGCTGCCTGCTCGCGCTTTCCTGGGCATGTACCGGCGGCGCTCGCGTTCGGCGCGCGATGGACGGTTGGACGAGATCCATTCGGTGCCCGAGGATGTGTTGCTGGACATGGCCGTGGTGGCTGATATGCCCGACGACATGGCGCTCACCCGGGCAGCGCTTCGCGGCAAGGACCGGACGGATGCTATAATGGACGGGGAACCGCCCGAAACTGCGGTCGAAAACGCGGAGATAGCCCCCTTGGAGCCACAGGAAAACCCGCCAGACCCTCAGGGAGAGGAGGAAACCAAACATGACGGACATGACGGACAAAACGAACCTGGTTGACAAGCCTGCGATCGGCAAGCCAGCCATCGAACGGCACATGAACAGCCGCTATATATTCTTTGCGGGGCTGATCATCATTGGTTTTATCGCCATCGTGGCAAAATTGTATGACCTGCAGATTGCGCGACATGACCAGTACGCCACATCCGCCGGCAGCGACCGCGTCAAGACCATCCGGCTGACCGGCAAGCGCGGCATGATCACCGATGCGGATTCGGTGGTGCTGGCCATCAGCGAGGATGTATACAACTTGACATTCCAGATGGACTCCTCCCAGATTTACGCGTCCGACTACAAAAAACTGACCCAGTCGATTTTGGAGACGTTCTCCATTCTGGAGCAGTATGACCGGGATATTGACCTGAAGTTCGTAATCGAGCGCGACCCGGAGACCACCGAATGGCGGTTCAACTTTGGCACCGGCGTCTCCGAGCGCGCGCTGGAGATACGAGAGCGCCAGTGGCGCGGCAACCATTACCTGACCAACATGGAGAAATACGCAACCGCCGAACAAAGCTACAACCGCCTGTACGAGAAGTACCAGTTGGCGGACTATGACGTGGATGAAGAAACCGCGCTGAAGGTCATGGCGGTGTACTCCGAAATGCAGATGAACCTGTACAACTCGGTGCCCGTGGTCATCGCCAAGGACATCCCGTTTGCCGCGGTGAGCGCGATTTCCGGCAAAAGCATGATGCTGCCCGGCATGGGCATCGAGGTAGGGGAAAAGCGCGTCTACCCGCGCGGCACCCTGGCTTCCCAGATCATTGGCTATACCGGCGCCATCAGCGAAGCCAACAACTTCGGCACCGAGCTGCGCCCGTTGGGGTACCAACTCAATGACGTGATCGGCAAGGACGGCATTGAATTGAGCATGGAAAACTGGCTGACCGCCAACGTGATGAGCCGGCAGGGCCGCCGCGTGATGGAGAAGGACTCCAGCGGCAAGCTGACGCGCCAGCTGGACTATGTGCCGCCGGTGGACGGCAACAACGTCAAGCTCACGCTGATCGCCTCCTATCAGCAGGAGGCGGAGCGTGCGATTGCCCTGAACGTGCAGGCAACGCGCCGCCGCCAGGAAGAGCAGATGTTCAACGACCGGTGGTTGGAGGCCAACAAGCAAAAGCTGGAACTGCGGGACTTCAACGAATTTCCCCTGCAGCTTGCGGACTCCGGCGCCATATTGGTGTTGGACGTGCACACCTGCAATGTGCTGGCCATGGCACAGTATCCGACGTATGACCTGAACGCCATGGCGGCAGGGGGCCAACCGGCGATTGACATCATGGCGGATGACCGCAATGTGCTGATAAACTATGCCATCCAGTCCCGTGCCGAGCCTGGCTCCATCTTCAAGATGGTCACCGCGCTGGCCGCGCTGACCAA
>JAGVSV010000244.1 GCA_019137115.1 Bacillota bacterium | reverse complement strand
CTCAACCTGGATGTCGACCCGGCCACCATGACCAGCCAGATGGAGCGCCTGCCCGGCTACGGCCGGGTGATCATCGACCACAACCCGGTCAAAGCCGGAGATGTGGTGATCATCCACTCGGTGTCCGGGCGCAATCCGGTGCCGGTGGACGCCGCGTTGCGCGTCAAGGAGCTGGGCGGCCACGTGATCGCGCTGACCAGCCTTGCCTACAGCAAGGGCGTGCCCTCGCGGCATGCATGCGGCAAAAACCTGTACCAGGTGGCCGACCTGGTGATCGACAACTGCGGCGCCCCCGGCGACGGCGCGGTGACGCTGCCGGGCCTTGCGGAAAAGGTCGGCCCGACATCCACCGCCGTGGGCGCGGCGCTGCTCAACGCCATGATGACCCAAGCCGTGCAGTACATGCTGGAAGCGGGCGCCACGCCGCCGGTGTTCCTGTCCGCCAATGTGGAAGGCGGCGACCGGCACAACCAGGACATGCTGCGCCAGTATGGCGAACACATCTATTACATGGGACACAAATAGGAGGGCAACATGCTGCTGGATCAATACTGGCAAGCCGTGGATGGACTGTACAAGAAGGTGCGCGACACCCAGCGCGACAACATCATCGCCGCAGGGCAGCTGATCGCCGAAGCCGTGGACGGCAGCGGCTGTGTACATATCTGCGATTCCGGGCACATCATTGACTCGGAGCTGATCTACCGCGGGGGCGGGCTGATCCTGTACAAGCGCTTCCGATACAACCTGAACGTGGAAAACCCGGTGCGCAAGCGCGACCGGAGCGACCTGAATACGTCGATGGAAGGCCTGGCCAAGTACGCGCTGCGCGCGTCCGGCGCGCGCCCCGGCGATGTGCTGATCCTGGGGTCGGTGTCCGGCCGCACGTTCTATATCGCCGATCTGGCGCAGGAAGCCAAGGCGTTCGGCATGAAGATCATCGCGCTGACCAGCATGAGCTACGCCACCACGGTGGACAGCGTGCTGACCTCCGGCAAAAAACTGTACGAGCTGGCCGACGTGGTGCTGGACAACTGCGCCCCCGCCGCCGAAGCCATGATGGAGGTGGACGGCCTGGACGCCCGCTTTGGCGCGGCCTCGGGCCTGGCAGGCGCCTATATCCTGTGGAGCGTGAGCGCGGTGGCCATCGAGGAATTATTGAAGCGCGGCAAAATGCCCGGCGTCCTGCGCAGCGCCAACTACCCCGGCGGCAACGACTACAACAAAACGTTCGTGGAGCCCAGGTACGAGAAGGAAGGATATTAGGCGGCCAGGAAAGGGTGGTGGCTGCGGCGTGCATACGTATTCGCTGGGCGGTCTGGTTGGCTTCTCGGTTAAAGATGGCTGTGTCCTCATGGCGCAATGCCTGAACCTGCCAATCAGTGCGGCGTATGGCTTGCTGGACATAACGGTGGATGACGCGCGCGTCGACACGCGGTTTTTGCCCTGTGAACCGCTGGTGGAAAGCGACGGCGCGCTGTCCCTGTCCTGGCTGTTCGGGCAGGTGCGGCTGCACGTTGACTATGCCGCACACGACGATGTGCTGGTGTGCGGCGCGCGGATCGAAAACCTGGGCGACAATGCCGTGACCATCCGCCGGGCGGCGCAGACCTTTGGGCTGGCGCCGGGCGCGTATTCGACCTACACCCAGGAAGGCGGCTGGTCGCGCGAAAACCGTGGCCAGTGGACGCGGGCGCGCATGGGCGAGCTGGCGGTGTTTGGCGTCAATGGCAGGACGACACAGACCGCGTCGCCGTTTGTGGCGCTGCGCAATGAGATGGATGGCTCCTGCGTGGCCATGCCGCTATGAATTGGCGCCCCGCGCGTGCTACCACCTGCCCACGCTGCTTTTGTACACGGCCGACGGCCATGACTTCAGCGCGCACAAGCTGCACAGGTATTGGATCAAAACGGATACCTCCCCGGAAAAAGTGCCGCTGCTGGTCTACAACACCTGGTTTCATGAGTTCCCCGTGCTCCGCCCGGACAGGCTGCGCCTGCAGCTGAAAGCGGCCCGGGAGTTGGGGTGCGAGGTGTTTGTGGTGGATGCCGGTTGGTTCGGGCTGTCCACCCGGGAGCATTGGAGCGATCAGGGCGACTGGCGCGAGAAGCAGGAATACGCGTTTGAGGGAAACATGCGCGCCTTTGCCGACGAGGTGCGGGCGGAGGGTCTTGCCTTCGGGCTGTGGATGGAGCCGGAAACGGCGCTTCAACACACCCCGGCGGTGCAGGAACACCCCGAATGGTTCAGCGGTTCCCACGGCGCGCAGCGGCGCTACCGGCTGGAATTGCCCGAGGCACGGGCGTATCTGTTTGGCGAAATGTGCCGGT
>JAGVSV010000039.1 GCA_019137115.1 Bacillota bacterium | reverse complement strand
TGATGCCGTTTTCCTTGGCAAACGCGCGCAGCTGGACGCGCGTCATCGCCTGAAGTGCTTCGGGATTGGTCATGGTTGGCTCCTTTTTGGATTCTGTGCGCATGCGTACACGCACAAGCGTGCGCCAAACGTGCAACAGGGGTTTGCAGGCTGGTACAACGAGTTTCCTAAGCGTCCTTTACGGGCAATCCGAAACAGGATGGAAAGGGCGGGCTGAAGGGAAAACAGAACTGTACGCAAACATCGTGTAGATACCCCATATGCGCACAGTTTATCACGGCATTATGCGATTGGCAAGGGTTTTGATCAGACTGGCAGCGCTTGCACGCCAATGCCGATCAGGCCGGGTCCCGTGTGCACCACCAGGGCGGGGCTTACATCGCTGACGATGATCTCGCCGCAGTCCGGCAGCAGGCGCTTGAGCTCCGCCATCACATAGCGGGCTTCCTCGTGCGCGTCGCCGTCGGCGATGGCCAGCAGGTATTTGGCGTGCTTTTTGGCCTCCCGCACGCTGATGGCGATGGTTTCGGCGATTGCCCGCGCGCGGCCGCGCACCTTGGCGGCCACCACATACGCGCCCTCGGCGTTGCAGGTGATGATCGGCTTGATGCTCAGCAGCGACCCCAGCATGGCGGACACCTTGCCGATGCGGCCGCCGCGGGCCAGATACTCCAGCGTGGATACGCAGAAGAACACCTTGGTTTCCTTGATGCTGGCCTCGATCTTTTCGGCGATGCCGTGCAGCCATTCCCCCGCCTCCAGCAGCTGCCCGGCCAAAATGGCCTGGAAACCCGCCGCAATACCGATGTTGAGGGTGTCAATCACGCGGATCTCCAGCTGCGGATAGTCGCGCGCGACCAGGTTGACCAGGCTGTTGGTACCTGACAGCGCCGAGGAGATGGTGATGCACAGCACGCGCTCGTACCCTGCTTCCACAATGCTTTCAAAGGCCTGCACCACGCTGCCGGTGTCCGGCAGCGATGTCTTGGGCACTTCGATGGGCAGCCGGTCGTATACCTCCTGCGGGGTGATGTCCACGCGGTCTGCGTACTCCGCATCGCGGTAGATCACCCGGACGGGCACGACGTACATGTTGAACCGTTTGATGTATTCCTGCGGCACATCCATGCAGGAGTCTACCAGGATTGCGGTTCTCTGTGGGTTCATGTCGGCCTCCTTACTTTGCATATATAGTATACGGCACAGGCGTTCCTGTCAATGATTTGCGCCAAATTCCTGCGCATCTGTTGAGATATCCAGCTGATCCATCACGGATTGTTCCGGCGATGCCTGCGTTTCCCGCCAGCTTAAGAGCGTCTCCAGGTTCACCCGCGTGGTGGCGCGCACAATATTGCCAACCACATTGGGGTTGCCGCGTTCCAAGTCCCTAAGCAACAGCTTCACTTCTCGGCGCTTGCCGCCATCTTCCCGTTGGGTTACCCTGCAGGCGCAGGTCATCGACGGGATTAGAAACGCGCGCTGCCAGGCCAGGATGCGCGATTCGCGCACGAAATACAGCGGGCGGATCAGCTGCATGCCGGGAAAGCTGCGGCTTTTCAATCTGGGCAGCATGGCCTGGAACGCGCCGCCATACAGCATGCCCAGCAGCACCGTTTCGGCGGCGTCGTCCATGTGGTGCCCCAGCGCGATCTTGTTGCAGCCGAGATCCTGCGCCGCGTGATACAGGTGACCCCGGCGCATCGCCGCGCACACGTGGCAGGGCGACTTGACTCCCTCGATCACGCGGAAGATATCGGTGCGGAACACATGAAGCGGCAGCTCCAACCGCGCGGCGGTATCCTGTAGGGTGGCCACCTTGTCCTGGGAAAAGCCCGGATCCATCGTCAGGAACGAGAGGGCAAACGGCACGTCGGAATGCTTCTGCAGCAGCTTCATACACATCGCCAGCAGCAGCGAATCCTTGCCGCCGGACACGCACACGGCGATGTGGTCATTGGGCTGGGTCATCTTGTATTGCTGCATGGCGGACAGAAACGGCCGCCAG
>JAGVSV010000250.1 GCA_019137115.1 Bacillota bacterium | reverse complement strand
AACACGTCAAAACTCTCAGAATTCACTGTCGTTTCTTCGCTTCGTCTTCCTGTATCGTTTTCAAGGTTCGCTGCAACCCTCAATCCTTACCGATTTTTGGGGTGCCTGAGTAGAGTATCATCGGAAACCGCCCATGTCAACACAAATCCAAGGTTTTTCCGCTTTTTGGCGGCCAACCTGTGCAGAACAGCACCTTGTACGCGAAATTGCTGTGTTTGCCTGCTATGTCCGGTGGTATACTGATAATATCGACGTGTTCTGAAAGCACGCGCTGTTGAAGGAGGAACCCACCATGAAGCAGAAGATCCCACAAATGCTCAACGAGCAGATCAACAAGGAATTATTCTCCGCCTACCTGTATCTGGATTTTGTGAACTTTTTCGTTCAGAAGGGCTTGATGGGCTTTGCCCACTGGTACCGCGTCCAGGCACAGGAAGAGCGCGATCATGCGATGCTGTTCTATGATTACCTGCACCACAACAACGAGAACATCACGCTGGACGCAATTGAGAAACCCGAAACCACCCAGCAGACTTCGCTGGATGTGGTGAGAGCCGGACTGGCCCACGAGGAGTTTATCACCGCGTCCATTGATGACATCTACGCCGCCGCCCTGGCCGCCAAGGATTTCCGCACCACGCAGTTCCTGGACTGGTTTGTCAAGGAGCAGGGCGAGGAAGAAGCCAACGCCAATGATCTGGTCACCAAGGTGGAGCTGTTTGGCGCCGACCCCAAGTCGCTGTACTTGCTGGACGCCGAACTGGGCGCCCGCGTCTATGCGCCGCCGACGCTCGTGGTCGGCTAAGTTAACAACCATTCCGGATTAAACCCCGCCCCCCGCGGGGTTTTGTTGACGATGGATCGCGATGCTTGACGGGCGAAAACAGTGGAAGTAATGTAGAGAGGAAAGCGAGGAGAACGCATGCGCAAATGGCTGTGGGCGCTGGTGGCGGTGTTTCTCCTGGGGGTTGTTTCTCCGGGGATGGCCGCCGAAGCCGACCTCAAGATCAAATTGTTCAAATCGGGCAAGGCGGATGCCTTCCTGTTCCGGTATGGAGATTTCGCCATGCTCCTGGACGCGGGGGAAGCGGATGACGGGGAGGACACCCTGGCGTATGCCCGGGAAAAGGGCGTGACAAGACTGGATGTGGTGATCCTCACGCACTTTGATCAGGGGCATATTGGCGGCATGCCGGAAATCCTCGCGACAATGCCTGTCGGGCGCGTGATCCTCCCGGACGCCCACAAGGACAGCCATGCCTCGCGCGCGTTGTACCAGTCGCTGATGGCTGCCGGCATCACGCCGGAGTATGTGACGGAGCCCCTGCGGATTGCTCAGGATGGCCTGGAGCTGATCATCCTGCCTGCGACGGAAGCCTACAGCGATCCCGGGGATGATGACCAGGACGATTCCTCGCTGGTGGTTTCCGCGATTCATGGCGAAAACCGCTTGCTGTTTACCGGCGATATCCGCTCCCGGCGGATGGACGAGCTATTATCAAGCGATATGGATCTCCAGCATACCTTCCTGAAAGTGCCGGCGCATGGGCGAAACGAGGAAGCCCTGCCCCGCTTTCTGGATGCCGTCCACCCCAGGTACGCGGTGATCACTTGCAGCGACAAGAACCCGCCCGCAGGCGCGGTGCTGGACGCGCTGGCAACCCGCGGCATACAGGTCTGGCTGACCAAAGACGGCGACATCGCATTGACCAGCGATGGCAGGAACATTACGTTCAAACAGTAGGGTTTTCCCCTTGAAAGGCAGCGGCCGGCGCATGATGCGCCGGCCATTTCTCATTTGATGAAAGTGGCTACGCCGAAGGCGGCTTGCGCTCCGGCGGAGTCAGGCGAATCAGCAGTCGGCCCAACCCGGCCGCGGTAAGGCCGGGCAACGCGGCCAACAGCGCCGCCAGAACGGCACACAGCACATAAAGCACCGTGTCCAAAACCGGCGGAGCGATGGTTTCAGCGGGCAACAGCACGCCCAGCACCGCAGGCTGTACCGTTTTCTGGTGTA
>JAGVSV010000183.1 GCA_019137115.1 Bacillota bacterium | reverse complement strand
TGGTGTCAGAAAAGTGATCCGCTCTCGTAAAGACAACGCGGATGATGTTCGGGCTCTTTGGCTCAAGTTTCAGTTTGCCATATTCGCTGATCATCACCACATGATCCGGCTGGCGTTCGACATGGGTTGCTTTACAGGAAGGTCTTTTTGCAGGCTTGATCATGATGATGTTATCCTTTCATATGGCGCTAGGGCACCTTCTGTGGAGTTAAAGGATAGGTATGAACCATCGTTTCATTGCGGTCCCTCCCATTGGTTGAACGTCATATAACGCAGCATTTCCTTCCCCTACAGTACCTTGTGCGCGGGAAAAATGCAACAAAGCGCGCGCAAAAAAGGGGCGGCCCGAAGGCGCGCCCCGCAGGTGGTCCCGGATGGATCAGTGGAACAGTTCCTCGTTTTGCCAGTATGCTTCCTGGGTGACCTCCATCTGGCGCAGGATGTGTTTGCTTTTGATCAGGAAGGGCGCATCCGCGGTGATGGTTTCGTACAGCGCGTTGTAGAAATTCAGGCCCTTGGCATTGAAGGCGTCGGCCTCCCACTCGGTGGGGCGCCATTCCTCCTCGTGGATGGGCAGCTTCTCACGGCAGTAGATGGGCGCGCCGTTTTCGTCGCGCAGCGGCTGGGTGATCAGCGTGAGCGGCGTTGCGTTGTCATCGCTGTAATACTTCCATTTCAGGCCCTTGTCGGTGCCGGTCAGGCAGCCGCGGGTGCCCTGCACCTGGTAGGTGTCCTTGCCAAAGCCGAAGGAGGCGGAAATCTCGATCTCGGCAATCGGCGCGCCGGGCGAGCGCAGCAGCAGCTTGACATAGTCCTCGGCGTTGCCGGCGGTGTGCGCGCGGTCCATTGCGCAGAACACCTCGATGTCCTCCGGGAAGTTCATCATGTCCAGCGCCCAGTCCATCGGGTGGGGGCCGGTGTTGTGCAGGCTGCCGGCGGTGAAGGCATGCACGGTCTGCCAGTCCCAGCGGCGGGAAAACCCGTCAAAGTGGAACGACACCTGCACCACGCGGCCCAGCTTGCCGCTTTCCACAATCTCCTTCATCTTCATGTAAGCCGGCGCGAAGCGGTACTGCTGGAACACATAGTACGGCTTGCCGCTGATGCGCTGCGCTGAGAGCACCTGCTTAAACTCCGGCACGTTTTGGGCGGCGGGCTTTTCGGAGAGCACCGCAAAACCATTCAGCAACAGATCACAGCTGATGGCCGCGTGATGGTGCGAGTAGCTGGCGTTGACCACCAGGTCAATGTCCTCTCGGCCGAACAGCTGCCGGTAGTCCTGAAGCGGCGTTAATCCGGTTTCCTCCTGGATCATGCGGCGGCGGTCCTCGTCCACATCCACAAACGCGACCAATTCATACTTTTCGGGCAGCTGCATCAGCAAATCGCGGTGGATGTTACGGCCGCTGCGGCCGTAGCCGATCACGGCTACGCGGATCTTCTTCATGTGGTTTCCCTCCTGATGGTTCTTATGATGTCACTGTATCACAGGCGCGCGCGGCGCTCAAGCGGAACGCGGCTGCCTACCACTTCCCGCCGTGCTTTTTGGCGTCCTCCTCGCGCTGCCGGGTGCGCTTGGCGATCTCCTTGTGCCACTGCGACTTCTCCTTCAGGTACGCCGCGCGGTCATCGGCGTACCTTGCCTCGTCCTTGAGCCTCTGATAGCTCTCCCAGCGGTCAGGGGGGCAGCGCTCCGTCCGCAATGGCGGCGAGGATGGCGCAGCCGGGCTCGCTTGCGTGGCTGCAGTCGTCAAAGCGGCACTGTCCTAGGTACTGCGTTACATCGGCGAACGATTCATCCAGCCCCCCGTCCACATCCCACATGCCCATCTGGCGCATGCCGGGGGTGTCGATGAGCATCGCGCCGCCGGGCAGCAGGATCATCTGCCGGTGCGTGGTGGTGTGGCGGCCGCGGCTGTCGTCCTCGCGGATCTCCCGTACCGCCATTACGTCCTGCCCGGACAGGGTGTTGACCAGCGTTGATTTTCCCGCGCCGGAGGAACCCAGCAGCACGATGGTTCTGCCAGGCTGAAGGTATGCCTGGAGATCCTCCAGCCCCTGGCCGGTGACCGCGCTGACCGCGATAACCGGGGCGCCGGTGGCCACGGCTCCCACCTGCCGGGTGATGGCGGCGATGTCCGTTTTCAGGTCGGCCTTGGTCAGCAACACCACCGGCATGCCGCCGGAATCCCACGTCAGCGTCAGGTAGCGCTCCAGCCGGCGCAGGTTCAGGTCCCGGTTGAGGGACTGCAGGATAAACACATGATCAAAGTTTGCGGCCACCGCCTGGCCGCCGCGCCCGGTATGCGCGCTGCGCCGCGAAAAGAAGCTTTTGCGCGGCAGGGTCTGCGTGATCATGCTGTCGCCCAGCGGGTTGTCATCGATTATCACATAATCCCCCGCTGTGGGGGTGTCCGCTTGCCCGGCTTCATACGCCGAGCGCTTCAGGTGGCCGTGCGTGAAGCCCGCCGCACAGACCAGCTCGTACCGCTCACGGTGCACGGCGGTCACGCGCGCGGGCGTGCCGGGTGTGCCCGGGGGCAGCAGGTCAGGGGTGAAACCGTAAGCCGCTAACTTCATTGGGGTGCCCTCCAGCGAACCGGTGTCCTTTTGTTTGTGCAACAACTGTTGCGTGTGCGGCCTTTGCAGGCTGCTACCGGAGCGCGGTGCGCCTCTCTTTTCTAAAGTATACCAGCGTCGCGACCAAGCCCAGCAGCAGCAGCGCCATTGTCAGCGCAAAGGGCAGCGTGCGGTTGATGTCGCTCAAGGCGCCTGCGATATAACCAAACGGCACGCTGACCAGCATGACCGTCGTTTGCAGCAGCGCCATCACGCGCGAACGGTCGTCGGGGTTGACGTGGATGGCGACCAGCGATTCGCGCATGGTGGCCAGCGTGGAATACCCCAGCGCCTCAAACCCCAGCGACACGGACAGCATCAGATACCCCCAGAAACCCGCACCGGGCACGCTGATCAATACCAGCGCACCCAAAATGGCGCTCAAAAACCCGCCCACCAGCGGCACGATCAGCTTCGCCTGCTTGATGTGCGCCAGCACCGTAAAAAACAGCACAATGACCAGCAGGCTTTTGATCATCGGGAAGATGGGCAGCAGCGTGTCCGGAATGCCGATGCGCCGGGACGCGATGATCTGCCAGAACGTCATGTTGATCATGGCGGCGATCTCCACCAGCACGCTGACCACAATGGCGAACAGCGTGCCCGGCGACGCCTTGATGCTTTGAAACGCGCCCTTGTATCCGGACAGCTGCTCGGCCCAGGTTAAACCCTTGACGGCGGTCATGCGCTTTTTGCCGATCTGCGTTTCGGTGGTGAAATAGTACAGCAGCAGGATTTTGAGTGTCATCACCACAAACGCGTTGATGTACAGCACGCGGATGGCCGGGATCAGCGTGAGGCGCGCCACCAGGATTGAGGAGATGGGCGCAAACAGCGCCGACAGGTTGCCCGCGATAATGACCCAGGAATAGATGTGCGTGATCTTGTCGCGCGGCGCGTCCTCCACCAGCAGGCAATCCCAAGACACGGTGGGCACTTTCATCATGCCGTTAAAGAGCGCCGCCACCGCGAAAAACCAGAACCCCTGGCTGTTGGCCCAGATCAGGCAGGGCACGCTGTACGCAAGGAAATCAAACACCGCGGTGCTCAGCCGCCTGCCGTAGCGGTCAATGATCGCCCCGGACAGGAAGGCAAAGATGGTCTGCGAAAACATATAGATGGACGCGACCAGCCCCACTTCGCGGTCGCTCATGCCAAAGGACAGCATGAACACCGAGGCATACGGCAGGCACAGGTTCATCGACAGGCCCCACAGGGGCTCGGTCAGCACGCAGGCGCGGGTGTTGCCGCGCAGCTCGGTCAGCGTGCGGATCAGCGGATGGCGAAGCAGCAGTTTGTGCACGGCATATCCTTTCCGGCCCGGCCCATCGCCGGGCTGCAACCTGCGCATTATGCCACAGAAAGCCCGGGTTTTGCGTGCTTATGAGCCAACACACGGGAATATTTCGCCAAATGTTCATCCAAAGCGCGCATAACCGTGTCCCAGTGGGTATATTGGTCTTTCAGGGGGTGAGCCAATGGCGGACATGCTGCTGCGCACCCAGGGGCTGGGCAAGCGGTACGGCGAGAAATACGCGCTCAGGGATGTGGACATCCACGTGCGCAGGGGAGACATTTACGGGCTGATCGGCCGCAACGGGGCGGGCAAAACCACGCTGATGAAGATCGTCAACCGGCAGATCCATCAAAGCGCGGGCAGCGCGTTCCTAAACGAGGTGCCGATTTCGGACGCCGCGTCGCACGATCTGCACATCGGCACGCTGGTGGAGGTGCCCAACCTGTACCCGGACGGCGATGCCAGGGAAAACCTGACGTACAAGCGCATCGCGCTGGGCCTGCCCAAGGGCGACGACGATTCAGCGCTGATTGACCTGGTGGGCCTTGCGGACGCCGGGCGCAAGAAGGTCAAGCAGTATTCGCTGGGCATGAAGCAGCGGCTGGGCATCGCCATGGCGCTGTTGGGCGATCCGGAGCTGCTGATGCTGGACGAACCCATCAATGGCATGGACCCGCAGGGCATCGCGGACATCCGGCAGATGCTGGTGCGCCTGAACCGCGAAAAGGGCACCACGATCATCATCTCCAGCCACATCCTGGACGAGCTGGCCAAGTTCGCCTCCGTGTACGGCATCATCAACGAGGGGCACCTGATCCGCGAGATCACCCGCGGGCAGCTGGAGGAGGAGAACCGCGCGGACATTGAGATCGTCACCGACGAGGCGGAAAAAGCCGCCGCGCTGATCGCCGAAAAGACCGGCATCGCGGCGGAGGTAGCGCCCGACGGGCGCACGATGCACATTGCCCAGCACATCGACCAGCACAAGGTGATCAGCCGGTTGTTGTTTGACGCGGGCATCTATGTGGAGGGCTTCCACGTGCGGCACCGCACGCTGGAGGAGTACTTCATGCAGCTGACGGGAGGTGGGCACGGTGCGTAACATGCTGAAAGCCGATATTCGCCGGTTGCTGCGCGCCCGGTCGCTGTACGTGGGCATGCTGGTCATCGCACTGGTGGTGGCCATCGCCACGGCGGGCTTCCACTTTTTGACCACGCAGAGCGTGGAGGGGCTGACGCGCTTTGCCCGCAATCACGCGCGTGAGGACAGCGGCAACATGCAGGCGGGCCTGGCCATGGCCGCGCTGATCTCGCCGGAGAGCGCGCGCCAGGCCATGCTGGAACTGCGCCGGCAAACCGGCGTGCAGACGCTCTCCCAGGTGCCCATCCAGCAGGTGGGCGTGGCGCACCTGATGCTGGTGATCGTGGTCACGCTGTTTGCCGCCAAGGATTACCACACGGGGTATCTGAAAAACCTGCTGACATTGAAGGGCATCAAGACCAAATGGCTGCTTTCCAAGGTGGTGATGGCGCTGGTGGTCTCGATCCTGCTGAGCCTGGCCGCGCTGGCGTCCGCCATGGTGGGGGCGATGACGCTGGGCAATCCGCCCACCTTTGACGTTGGATTAATGGCGGGGTTCTTCGGCGTGCACATCGCGGTGGACCTGGCGCTGGCGGCTTCGGTGCTGCTGGTGCTGACGCTTAGCCAGAACAAGACCGCCGCGCTGATGTTCGGCATGCTGGAGGCGTTCAACCTGCAGCGCGCGATCTATCTGCTGCTGGACGCCACCGGCTGGATCAGCAGCTTCCAGCTGAGCGACTATGCCATGATGAACCTGGCCGCCGCATACGCTCCGGGCGACCCGCCGGGACAGGTGCTGTGGACGGCCGCCATCCTGTTTGCGGTGTATTTAACCGGCGCGTGGCTGGCGATCACCCGGCGCGACCTGAAGCTGTAACAAACGGTTTGCCATGCAGGACGCGCCGCGTCCCGCGCGTTGTATGAACGGAAAACGCGCTGGAGGGAATGACATGAAACGAACGAAACTGCTGATGCTCCTGGCACTGTGCCTGATGCTGGCGCTGCCGGCCACGGCGGAAACCACGCTGCGCAAAACCCTGCCATTGCAGATGGAGGGGCAGGAGGAGCCCTACGTGGTGACGCTGTTCCGCTGGGAAGGCGTGCTGTCGCTGTGGTACGGGGCGGACCATTTCGCCCCCATGGTCACGCGCGGCGGGCTGCGCTTTGACCTGATCGACAACCAGCTGGACGCTCCGGTGTACCTGGACATCGAGGGCCTGTACGACCCAACCGGAACAAAGCCGGGCGATTTGGAGGACGTCAAGGCAGCGTACGAAAGCGACGGCTGGCAAGTGACGCCGCTGGACGCAACCGGCATGTTGCCGGATTTCCACTTTGCGCAGGAGCCGCCCCAGGCGTTCACCGCCCAGAAGGACGACCAGCGCGCACTGGTGCTGGTCACCAACGTCACCAGCGGCGCCTATGCCATTACCATTGAGTATCCCGAGGAAGCCGCCGAAGGCTGGGGCGCGCGCATGGCACAGATGGCCGATACGTTGACCGGATTGCCGGGAGAATAGGGTACCGGCCATACAAAAAGGAGCGGGGCGAAAACCCTGCTCCTTGGTTTTTTGCGGCTCGATTACCGCACTCGCGCGCGCACTTTGGCCCAATCCTCGGGCAGCATGCGCTGGGTGACTTTGGTGCGCATGCCCACGGCGGTGGGGGCGGGCAGGCTGGTGTGGTGGTAGATGAAGCCGCATTTTTCCTGCACGCGGCGGGAGCGCTCGTTGCCCTGCCAGTAGGCGCACCACACGCAGGTGAGGCCCATCTGGTCAAACGCCAGCGACAGCAGCGCGCGCACGGCCTCGGGCATCAGGCCCTGCCCCCAGTAAGGCACGCCCAGCCAGAAGCCGATCTCGGCCTCGCCGGGCTTGAGGTCGGTGTCGCCAGGGCGGTGCAGGCGCAGGCTGATCGCGCCCACGGGCAAGCCGGTTTCCTTTAGTTCCAGCGCGTAGTCATACGGGCCGGACAGGATCGAAGCGATCACCGCCTGGCTTTCGGCCACCGACTTGTGCGGCAGCCAGCCCGCGTTGGGGCCCACCTGCGGGTGGCTGGCGAGGCTGTACAGCACCTCGGCGTCCGCGTCATGCCACGCGCGCAGCCGCAGGCGCGCGGTTTCGATCACGCCTGCATCAGCCATGGAACGATCCCTCGATCAGCACCGCGCGGCAGGGCGCGCCATCGGCATCCCTGATCTTGACCGGCAGCGCGATCAGCGTGTAGCCGCCGGGCGCGACACCAGCAAGGCGCAGGCCTTCCAGGATGATCACGCCGCCGGACAGCAGCGCGGTGTGCGTTGCGTGGTCGGGCTGGTCGCGCTCCACGCCCAGCGCGTCGATGCCCACGCCCTTGACGCGGCGTTCGGCCAGATAGGTGGCGGCATCGGGCTTGATGTACACAAAGCCAGGGTAGTACGCTTTCCTCTGTGAATTGGCGGTTTTGAACAGCAGGAATTCCCCGGATTTTATGTCCATGGGCATCAGGTCAGCGCGCGTGATGCCGTCCTGAACGTGGGTCAAGTCCAGCACGCGGCAGGGGGTGATCAGGTTCTCAAGCGGTAGAAACTCGGTGGGCTCACCGCCGTCCAGCATATGAAACGCCGAGTCCAGGTGCGTGCCGTTGTGCAGGTTGATCGTCAGCTCCGATTCATTGACGCCGCCGTCTGCAAACGCGCGCAACACCCTGTGCCGCGGCGCGGTAGCGGGGTTTAAGCCGTAGGTCGTCATGCCCGGCTCCAGGCGCATCGAGATGTCAATCACACGCATGGTCTATGCCCCCTGACCAAACCGGTGCATCGGCAGGCCGGCCACGCCGGGGCGTACCGCAAACAGGGAGCCGGCCAGCGGGTAGCCCTCGCGGTCCTTTTCCCCGCCGCGCGCGGTGGTGATGTACAGCGTTTGCATGTCCGGCCCCCCAAAGCAGCAGCTGGTCACGAAGGGCGCGGGCACCATGATCTCCGACAGCTTCTTGCCAGTTTTTGGGTCCCACCGGCTGACGCGGTGGCCGCCCCAGTGCGCGGCCCAGATCATGCCCTCGCCATCCACGCACAGCCCGTCAAAATTGCCGGGCTCCTTTGTGTAGTCGATCAATGAGCGGCGGTTGGTGGCCTTGCCGGTGTCGATGTCATAGTCAAAACCCCACAGGTGGCCGGACGGCGTGTCCACATAGTAGAGCGTTTTATTGTCCACGCTCCAGCCCACGCCGTTGGAGCAGCCGATGTCGGTGGCCAGCACCTGGAGCGGCTGTCCCTCGGTCAGCGAGTAAAACGCGCCCATGGCCTTGTCCCCCTTGGTGGCCATGGTGCCGGCCAGCAGCCGGCCGCGCGCGTCGCACTTGCCATCGTTGAAGCGGTTGTCGGCAAGATGGGTTTCGGCGCTTGCCAGCACCGTGCGCTGCCCGTTGTCGAACCGCACGATGTCGTGTTGTAGCGCCGCCACCATGTGGCCGGAGGCATCCAGGGCGCACATGCCCACGGTTTCGCCGGTGTCAAAGGACGTGGTGGCATTGGCTTTGAAATCATGCGACCAGATTTTGCCCGCGTTGATGTCCACCCAGTGCAGGGTGTCCGCGCGCTCGTCCCACAGCGGGCCCTCGCCCAGATCCATGATCAGGTCAAACAAAACTTCCGCTTGCATGTGTGCCTCCTTTATGTGTCGGTGCGCTCCCGCTGCGTTCCATTGAGCGGGGCGTCCACGTTGTGCCATTGCCGCCCGTCGCGCGAGAGCAGTTCGTTGGCGGCATCCGGCCCCTCGGTGCCCGCGGCATAGTTGGGGAATTTCTCCTGTCCGGCCCACGGCCGGATGCTTTCGACAAACGCCCAGGACGCCTCGATCTCGTCCCAGTCGGCAAACAGCGCGCCATTGCCCAGATAGGCGTCCAGCAGCAGCGTTTCATAGGCTTCCGGCACGTTGCCGCCGTACTGGCAGCTGTGGCAGTAGTCCAGCTGGGCGCGCTGGGTTTCCAGCGTGCTGCCGGGCCGCTTTACGTTAAACGCCACGCGCAGCCCGTCGGCCGGCTGCACCTCGATGACCAGCAGGCTGGGCGGCAGTTCCTTGAAGGCCGGGTACAGCGGCACGTCCCGGCTTCGGGCAAACTCCACCACCACCTGGGCGCGGCTGCGCGGCATGCGCTTGCCGCTGCGCAGATACACGGGCATGCCTTTCCAGCGCGGGGTGTCCACCTGGGCGCGCAGGG
>JAGVSV010000146.1 GCA_019137115.1 Bacillota bacterium | reverse complement strand
GATCAGGTTGCGTGCGCTGTAGGCATCATCCTTGAGCATTTCCGCAGCCTGATCCCAGATGCGCTGCGCGGTTTCGGGCTTGAGCACCTCGCTGATGTCAAACACACGCTGCAACTCCATATGCGTCCAGTGGTACAGCGGGTTGCCGATCAGCATGGGCATGCACTGTGCATACGCCATGAACCGGTCATGGTCATCCGAAGAGCGGATGAAATCATTGGAAAACCCGCAGGCCGCCATCACGCGCCATTTGTAGTGATCGCCGCCCAGCATCAGATGCCCGATGTTCCTGAACTTGATGTCATCGGCGATCTCCTGGGGCACCAAATGGCAATGGTAGTCAATGATGGGCATGTCCTTGGCGTACGTATGGTACAGGTGCGACGCGGTTGGGGTATTGAGCAGAAACTCCTCTGAAAGGAACGCTTTCACGGCACAGACCAGCCTTTCCTTGTGATGATAATAGATCACGGCCATCTTATCACGCGCCATACCTTGCCGCAACCTGCGATGATCGGCATATATATGCGGAAATATGGGATTGACAGCGTACTATTCTGTGTTATCATGTAGGCAATTGAATAATTCTCATGTGAGGTAGAGGCGTGGGCACCATGAGTACCGCGAGGGAGCCGCCGGACGGCAACGAGATCGCAGGGAAAGGGGTACCACCGAAACGGCGGGGCACCGGAACCTGGCCGTTGGGCAGCGGCAGAACATGCCGTTGACTGTCACAGCAACCGCTGTGGAGCGCTATCGGGCAAACACCGCAATCATCGGGCGGCGAATGCTTGGCGCATTCGCCGCCCGATTTGATGAAAATTCTGGGAGGGATGACCATGATGAAAAAACTGCTGGCAATCCTGTTGGCCGTGATGGCCCTGACGATGAGCAGCGCGGCGGCCGAGACCCTGCGCGTGGGCATGGAATGCAACTACGCGCCCTACAACTGGACGCAGGCGGAGGAAACCGAGTACGCTGTCAAACTGGCAAGCGGCGGCTATGCTGATGGCTATGACGTGCAGGTGGCGCGCCTGATCGCCGAGAAGCTGGGGATGGAGCTCGAGATCATCAAGTACGAATGGGATGGCCTGCCCATGGGCCTGACCAGCGGCAAAATCGATGCCGTGATCGCGGGCATGAGCCCCACCGCCGAACGCAAACTGACGCTGGACTTTACTGACGCCTACTACGAAACCGACCTGGTGGTGGTGGTGCGCAAGGACGGGCCGTACGCCGAGGCCAAAACGCTGGAGGACTTGAAGGGCGCCCGCATCACCGGGCAGCTGAACACCTTCCACTATTCGGTGATCGACCAGATTCCCGAGGTACAAAAGCAGACCGCGCTGGAGACCTTTCCGGCCATGATCGTGGCGCTGGAAAGCGGCCGCATTGACGGCTATGTCAGCGAGCGCCCCGGCGCGCTGGCGGCGATCGCCTCCAACCCGTCGTTCACCTACACGCTGTTTGACGAGGCGAAAGGCTTTGTCGCCAACCCCGAGGACACCACGGTGGCCGTAGCGCTGCAAAAGGGCAGCCCGCTGCTGGAGAAAATCAACGCGATTCTGGCCGAGCTGGACCGCGACACCCGCCGCGCGCTGATGGACGAGGCCATCGCCCGCCAGCCGCTGAACCAGTAGAGCGCAATCTAGGGAAAATCGGCGCGGCGGCGACCGCCGCCGCGCCGGGTTTGTGAGGTGCGGATGCCAACCACCTTCTTTGGCTGGGTCGGCCACTTGATCAACGCCTATGGCGGGCTGTTCCTGCGGGGCGCTGCTGTGACGCTGCTGGTGGCGATCGTAGGTACCACTGTGGGCTTTGCCATCGGCCTGGGCGTCGCCGTCCTGCGCTCCATCCAGGAGGGACCCAAAGCAGGCATGATGCGCAAAGTGCTGGTGCGCGCCATGAAAGTGCTAATCACGGTGTACATCGAGGTGTTCCGCGGCACGCCGATGATCGTGCAGGCCATGGTGGTGTACTATGGCGCGCTGCAATACCTGGGGCTGGACCTGCCCGCGCTGGGGGCGGCG
>JAGVSV010000241.1 GCA_019137115.1 Bacillota bacterium | reverse complement strand
ATCACGGTGTACATCGAGGTGTTCCGCGGCACGCCGATGATCGTGCAGGCCATGGTGGTGTACTATGGCGCGCTGCAATACCTGGGGCTGGACCTGCCCGCGCTGGGGGCGGCGTTTCTCATCGTGTCGGTCAACACAGGCGCCTACATGGCGGAGATCGTGCGCGGCGGCATCCTGTCGGTGGACGCAGGGCAGAAGGAGGCCGCCGTTGCCGTGGGCATGACGCACTGGCAAAGCATGACAACCGTGATCCTGCCGCAAGCCATCCGCAACATCCTGCCCGCGGTGGGCAACGAGTTTGTGGTCAACCCAAGTCGGCCGCAGGCACATATTACCGATACTTTGAGGTGTTTTTCATCACCGCGATCATCTATCTGGTGCTGACGTTTACCTTTACCAGGCTGTTGCGGCTGCTGGAACACCGGTTATCCGGCGGCGCCAACTATACCGTGTACGGCTCGCAGTCCAGTTCCGCGGCGCAGATTGAGATCCGCACAGAAGGGCAGGAGCCGCGATGAGCGACATCATCCGTGTGGAAGGGCTGACCAAGCGGTTCGGAACGCACGAGGTGCTATCCGGCATTGACCTGAATGTCCGCCGCGGCGAGGTGGTGTGCGTGATCGGCCCTTCCGGGTCGGGCAAAAGCACGCTGCTGCGGTGCATCAACCTGCTGGAGCGCCCGGACGGCGGCGCCATCTTGTTTGAAGGGCAGGACGTGACCGCGTTGCCCGCCTCCAGGCTGCGGGCCAGCATCGGCATGGTGTTCCAGCAGTTCAATCTGTTCAGCAACATGACGGTGCTCAGGAACTGCATGGCCGGGCAGATGAAGGTGCTGCACCGCTCCCGGCAGGAGAGCGAGGACAAAGCGCGCTATTACCTGGAGAAGGTCGGCATGCTGCCCTTCCGGGACGCGCGCCCGGCGCAGATCTCCGGCGGACAGAAACAGCGCGCCGCCATTGCGCGCGCGCTGTGCATGGACCCCAAGGTGCTCCTGTTTGATGAGCCGACCAGCGCGCTGGACCCGGAGATGGTCGACGAGGTGCTGGGCGTCATCCGCAACCTGAAGGGCAGTCTGACCATGATGATCGTCACCCATGAAATGGCGTTTGCATATGACGCCGCCGACCGGGTGGTGTTCATGGACGAGGGCCGCATGGTGGAGGAGGGCGCGCCGCGCGATCTGTTCTTGAACCCCAGAAGCGAGCGCACCCGCGCATTCCTCAAGCGCACCATGCGCGGTATCGGCGGGCAGGTCGTGCCGGTCAGTCCTTGATCAGGCCGAGATAGTTCGGTGCGCCCGCAATAACAGGCATATCCGCAAACGGCAGCATCATGCCCAGCGGGGCGCGGGCGCCGCCCGGCCACGCGCCTTCGGGCAGCCGCAGGGTGTAGGCGGATGCCTTGATATAGGGATGCAATATGTCCAGCGCCTGCCGGGCATCGATGCCCAGCGTCATCATTTCCACGACGCGCACATGCCCCTCGCCCATATGCTGGCAGATGGCAACGGCTTGCCCCTGTGGCGTTTCCGCGTGCAGCACCTGGCTGCCCGCGTTTTTTTCGCCGTTCACCACAAAGGCAAGCGCTTCCTTATCCCACTGCACGTACAGCGCGCTGTCTGCCATCGCCTGGTTCCGCACGCGGGCGTAGGTATCCACCGTGGCGTCGGTCACCCGCGCGCCAGGTGGCATTCCCGCATCTTCCGTCAGCGCTACCGCGACCTGGTTTACATAAAATGTGGTTTGGTACCCGCGGCGGGCATAAAAATCAAACAACTCCGGCGTTGCCGGCGCAAGCACCGAGGCCGCCATGCCCGCGTCCTTCATCCATGCGTGGGCGTGCTCCAGCAGCCGCGTGCTGATGCCCTGTCTACGGGAAGCCATCGCCGTTGCCACGGCGTACACATAGCGGATGGGCAGATGGTCGGCTCCTGCCTTCAGCACCGCCGGCAGCATGGTCAGCATGCCGGCCACCGTGCCCGCCTGTTCGTAAACAAGCAGGTTTTCATCCCGGTGACGGTGCATGAAGTAATAGGCGGTGTCCGCCTCACTGTCGCCAAACGCCTCCTGCCACAGCGTCATCAGCTGGGGACGGTCGCCGGGGCGGGCGAAGCGGATCACAGATCCACGTCCCGCACCTGCTCGGCGGTCAGCTTCTCCACCATCCGGATGGGGCGGTACGAAAGCTTTGCTTTGCGCAGCCCTTCATCTCCTGCGTCATCCTCGCGGTTGATGTAGGCATAATCGCCGGCATAGGCGGCGGCAAATTCCCGGTTGATGATCTGGTACGCGCCCTGCACGTCGGCCTTGGCTTTTTCCACGTGCACCACATAGGTGTCGTCATTGAGCGGCTCGCCCAGCGCAAACGCCAGAATCTGCCCGCGGGAACGGATCAGCGCGCCGTCCAGTTTCAGCGACTGCATGTGGATCAGCGCCTGTTCCACCGCCATGTGCTCCATGGACAGCGACTTGCTTTCCTCGCAGTTGGCTTCCCGGCACCATTGGCGGTTCATCTCACGCACCTCGTCCAGGTTGTCCGGCGTGATGGGCTCCAGTTTCCAGTGCATATGCATCTGTTCAAAGCGGTTCAGGTGGTTGCGCTTGCTGGCCAGCTTCTTGCCCGACAGCGTAATCAGGCTTTGGGCATCGTACAGATAGTCATGCCCGTCACGGTTGTCCTCGTATACGAAAACATCCGGGTACAGCGCTTTCAGCTTTTCTGCGTCGCCGGGCAATATGGTGTTGATGTACAACTTGCGTCCGTTTTCCTTTTCGTGCGCCAGCAGGGCGTCCATCACCCGCTTCAGGTCACCGCCGCCGGAGGGGAAAATGTACGTCGGGTCGCTCTCGTCCGAGCGGATGACCAGCATGTCCCCGTAGATGCAGGCGCTCAGGTCATACACCTCGCGCCAGATAAAGTTGGTGGCAAAACTGTACTCGTTGGATGCGCGGTGTCCGCGCGAAAGCACGTCCATCATCCTGTCGCGGTTCTCAAGCGTGATGGGTTCAAATGTCAAAACCGAAATGAAAATCATCCTTTCTGGCCTTTGCGGCGCCCCCATTTTACCACATTCTTGGGCAAACAAACCTTTCCGTTGGTCTGACGCGTCTCGGGCGCCCTTTATAAAAAGGTGTCAATGTGCTATGATTGACATGGTTGACGCTGTGATTTATAGGCGTCAAATACGCGCCAAATGAGGGAAATGAATGGATTTGCAGCAGCTCAATCCCATGCAACGAAAAGCCGCGGAGACCCTGAACGGTCCGCTGCTGATCATCGCGGGCGCCGGCAGCGGCAAGACCCGCACGATGACCTACCGCATTGCCAACCTGCTTTCGCGCGGCGTACCGCCGTTTGCCATACTGGCCCTTACGTTCACCAACAAAGCCGCCCGGGAGATGAAAAACCGCGTCACCGCGCTGGCGGGCTCGGCCGCTGATGAGGCATGGATCGGCACGTTCCATTCCATCTGCGTGCGCATCCTGCGGCGCGATATCGAAAAGCTGGGCTACAAGCGCTCGTTTGTGATCTACGACGAGGACGACCAGAACCACGTGCTGCGCGACATCTACCGCGACCTGGACATCGACGACAAGCGCTTCCCGCCGCGCGAGGCGCGCGCGGTCATTTCCGACGCCAAAAACCGCCTGCTGACGGCGGACGAGTGGTTTGCTGAATCGGCCAAGGATTGGCGCAGCCAGAAACTGCACGACATCTTCGTCGCCTATGAGCGCAAGCTGCGCGCCTCCGAGGCGCTGGACTTTGACGATCTGATTTCACACACCCTGCAGCTGCTTGTGGACCATCCGCCGGTGCTGCAATATTACCGCAACCGCTTTCAGTACGTGCACGTGGATGAATACCAGGACACCAACTTTGCCCAGTATTCGCTGGTGCGCCTGCTGACCGAGGAAAGCCGCAACCTGTGCGTGGTGGGCGATGATGACCAGTCCATCTACGGCTGGCGCGGCGCTGACATCCGCAACATCCTAGACTTCCAGAAGGACTTTCCTGACGCCCAGATCATCAAGCTGGAGCAGAACTACCGCTCCACCTCCAACATTCTGGACGCCGCCAACCAGGTGATCGCCAACAACGAAGGCCGCATGGACAAGGTGCTGTGGACCGAACTGGGCGAGGGGGAAAAGATCAAGCTGTGCAGCGCGGGCGATGAGCGCGAGGAAGCCGCCTGGATCTGTGAGCGCATCCGCCGAATGCAGCAGCGCAAAGTGCCGTATTCCGAGATCGCCATCCTATACCGCACGCACGCGCAAAGCCGCGTGCTGGAGGAGATGTTCATGCGCGCAGGCATCCCGTACCGTGTGTACGGCGGCACCCGCTTCTACGACCGGCGCGAAATCCGCGACGTGGTGGCCTATCTGCGCTTGATCATCAACCCGCTGGACGAGGTGGCGTTGAAGCGCATCATCAACGTACCCAAGCGCAGCATTGGCGATGCCACCGTCAACGCGCTGGAAACCTACGCCAAGGAGAAGGACATGCCGCTGTTCAGCGCATTGAGCGACATGCCGGACACGCTGTCCAGCCGACCGCGCAAGTGCGTGGGCGAGTTTGTAGGCATCATCAACAGGCTGACCGCCGTGCAGGAAACCATGCCGCTGACGGATTTTGTCCAGCTGCTGCTGGAGGAAACCGGCTTGATCGCCGTGGACGAGGCCAGCAATGACGAGGAAGCCCTGGCCCGCCGCGAAAACGTGATGGAGTTTGTGGGCGCTGTCCGCGAGTTTGAGGAGCAGCATGAGGATGCGACGCTGGCGTCGTTCCTTGAAAACGTGGCATTGGTGACCGACCTGGACCGCCAGGAGGACGCGCCGCAGTTTGTCACGCTGATGACCCTGCACTCCGCCAAGGGGCTGGAGTTTGACGCCGTGTTCATGGCGGGGCTGGAGGACGGCTTGCTCCCCAGCAACCGCAGCCAGGACGATGAGGACAGGCTGCAGGAGGAGCGCCGGCTGTGCTATGTGGGCATGACCAGGGCAAAGAAATTCCTGTGCATGTCGTGGGCAAAGCGCCGCTCGCTGTTTAACCAGATCAGCTACAACGACCGCAGCCGGTTCCTGGGCGAGATCCCGGCCAAGCTCATGTCGGACGACTGGGCGCGCACCATGAACAAACATTTTGGCGAGCGCGAGGACACGCAGTTTACCGTGCGCCACACGCCGGCCAAGCCGCCCAAATCCAACTTTGGCATCCCCGGCATGGGGCAAAACGCGGATCATATTCCCGGCGTACACAAGGGTTTTGTCAAACCCAGGCCCAAGCGCGCGGCGGACGCGCCCACGTTCAAAGCCGGCGACCGCGTGCTGCACCGCAAGTTCGGTGAGGGCACCGTGCGCCAGGTCGAAGGCGGGCACAACGACGGCCGCGTGACGGTGATGTTCACCGCCTACGGCGAAAAGAAGTTCTCCGTCAGCATCGCGCCCATCGTCAAGCTCGAATAGCCGGGGGTTTTATGCCAAACGAACCAACCTCAATGCGGGAGCTGGTGGATTATCTAAACCACGCTTCCGTACGCTACTATGTAGAGGACAACCCCATCATTTCGGACGCCGAATGGGACCGGCTGTACACGAAGTTGCAGGAGATGGAGGCCGAAACCGGCACCCGCCTGGAGGATTCGCCCACGCGCCGCGTGGGCGGAGTTACGTTGGGCGGCTTTGTCCAGCACCAGCACCTGAACCGCCTGTGGAGCATGGACAAGGTGCAGTCCCGCGAGGAGCTGATGACCTGGTTTGCGCGCACCGAAGGGCTGCACAGCCGGTTAACCGACGTGCCGCCGCTTGCCTATTGCGTGGAGTATAAATTCGATGGCCTGACCCTTAACCTCACCTACCGGGACGGCATCCTGACAGTCGCCGCCACGCGCGGCAACGGCGAGGTGGGGGAGATGATTCTGGCGCAGGCGCGCACCATCCAGGACATCCCATTGTCCATTCCCTACAAGGGGCTGGTCGAAATCCAGGGCGAGTGCATCATGCGCCTGTCGGTGCTCAAAGCCTACAACCAGACCGCGGATGAGAAACTCAAAAGCGCGCGCAACGCCGCGGCGGGCGCGGTGCGCAACATCGACCCGCAGGTGACCGCCTCGCGCAAGCTGTCCACCTATTTTTATGACATCGGCACCATCCAGGACCCGCCGTATGACGACCAGATGGGGCTGTTTGCATTTATCAAAGAGCAGGGGTTTTCAACGTCGCAGCTGCTGTTGCAGTCCGACGACAAGGAAGCCATTGCCGACTTTGTGGCCTCGCTGGAGGAAGCGCGCCACGACTTGGACTTCCTGATTGACGGCGCCGTGATCAAGGTGGCCGACCTGAACACCCGGCGGCTGATGGGCTATACGGACAAGTTTCCCCGCTGGTCGGTGGCGTACAAGTTCACGGCGGAGGAGAATACCACCACGCTACTGTCTGTCACCTGGGACCCCGGCCGCACCGGGAAGCTCACGCCCCTGGGGCATGTGGCGGATGTGGAATTCGCCGGCGCAACCGTTCGTAAAGCGACGCTGAACAACTGGGGCGACATGGTCCGGAAGCGCCTGACCAAGGGATGCACGGTGTGGATCCGGCGCTCCAACGACGTGATCCCGGAGATCACCGGGCGCGTGGACGACGGCATCGAGGGCGAGCCGTTTGTCAAGCCCACGCATTGCCCGGCTTGCGGCACGCAACTAAATGAAGTGGGCGCGCACCTGTTCTGCACCAACCGGGATGGCTGCAAGCCCCAGATCATCGCGCGCCTGACGCATTATGCTTCCCGCGACGCGATGGACATCACCATGTTTTCGGACAAAACCGCCGAGCTGTTCTTTGACAAACTGGGCGTGCGCGAGCCTGCGGATTTGTACGCCTTGACCCGCGAGCAGCTGCTGTCCCTGCCCGGCTTTAAGGACAAGCGGGCGGACAACCTGCTGGACGCCATCAACGCCAGCCGCGCCAGCACATTGGATTCCTTTTTGCTGGCGGTGGGCATCCCCAACATCGGAAAAGCCACCGCGCGGGAGCTGGCCAACGCCTTCCTGACGCTGGACGCGGTTCGAGCGGCCGACACAGAGCAGCTGCAGCAGGTGGATGAGATTGGCGAGGTCATTGCGCAGTCCATCCGCGACTTTTTTCTGGACCCGACCACGGCCAAAATGATCGACGACCTGCTGGCCGCCGGCGTGCATCCGCATGCCGTCACGCCGGTATCGCAGGGCGCCGCGCTCACCGGAAAAACCGTGGTGGTCACCGGCACGCTGCCCAACCTGTCCCGCCAGCAGGCGGAGGAGCTGATCCGCCAGCATGGCGGCATCGCGGCCGGATCGGTCAGCCGCCGCACCAGCCTGGTGGTGGCGGGAGAAAACGCCGGCAGCAAGCTGCAGAAAGCGCAGCAGCTCGGAATCCCCGTCATCGGGGAAGCCGAGTTGATGGACATGCTGAAATAACCCAAGTGGACAAAGGTACGCGGCCCTGCGCGCAATATGCTGGGCCGCGTTTTCTATATGCCCGCGTTATCCGGCGGACGTGCTGCCGGCTTCCGCCCGGTACTTCATCGGGGACACCCCGAAGTTGAGCCGGAACAGCCGTGAAAAGTAGTTGACGTTGAGGATGCCCGACTGCTCCGCAATCGCGCTGACCGGCAGGCTGGTGGTCAGCAGCAGGTCCTTGGCATGGTCCAGGCGCTTGCCCGTTACATACTCTGAATACCCAATGCCCACATGGTTGCGGAACAGGCGGCTGAGCGTGTAGATCGAGATGCCGAAGCGGTCGGCCACCTGGCTCTGGCTCAAATCCGAGTCGGTGAAGTTCGCTTGCAGGTATGCCAGCACATTGTCCCGCAGCGTCAGGATTTGCTGTTTGGCGCTGAATTCCTGCGCCTGCGACGCCTGGAAGGCGGTTTCACTTTCGGCATCCGCGCGCTTGCCCAGGCAATCCGCATAGGACAGATGGATCTGGTCAATGGCGTCCACAACTCGTCCGGCGAACAGGTCAAACGGCTCGGCATACGTGGCGTTGAAGCGCTGTGTCAGGTACGCGGTCAGCTCGCTGTTGTCCTGCCCGGCCATGATGCAGAGCAGCACGGTGTGGTCCTCTCCGGCGATGTCCGTCACATAGCAGGTGACCTTGAGTTTGACCATCAAATCAGCTGTCAGGCTCTGGCGGTCATGGGTGTTCAGGCGCTGCGGGGACAGCGTGTACACCGAAAGGCCGCCGGCGTGCCGCGCCAGCCCCAGGTTGTTCAGATCGCTCTGGGTGATCGGATGCCCGTAGAGCAGGTTGCCCAGCAGCAGGTCGATGAGCAGCATGTGCAGCTCCGACTTTTCATCGTTGATCTGCTCAAATGTGCGGGAGATGGGTCCAACTCGTCCACTCCGCTCGGGCGCGTGAGCTCGCGCACCAGCCGGTAGATGGGCTGGTAGTTCACATAGATCATCAGCGCGGTCAATGCGACCAGCGTTACGGCAAACACGATCAGCAGCCGCACCGCAGTTTGCTAGAACGCGTCCACCTTCTGCATCAGCGCGTCGGAGGGCAAGATGCCCACATAGCGGTAGCCCAACGCCTCGCTGTCGGAGATGATCACCCTGTACTCTACGCCCCCTCCGTCCGGCGCTGTACCGGCGCGTCGTTGAACGGCACGCCCAGGCTGGCAGACTTCACATAGTCGCCGCCGATGGTGTACAGCATCTCGCTGGTGTCGCGCCGCAGCACGGCGTACTGCGCCGCCTGCGAGGCCGGCGGTGAGAAGTACGCCGAATGAATGGCGCCCTCATCCAGCTGAAAGAACAGCAGCATATCGTCCTTGGTCAGCCCTAGCCGCACGGGAACGGATACAAACAGCATGTCTTTGCCCGTTTCGCCGTACAGCGGGCAGAAGCCGAGCCGCATGTGGTCGGATTGCGTAAAAAACGCGACCAGCCTTTCCAGCGTCCCTTCATCGCGTATGCGCATGTAATGGCGCGAGAAACTCTCCGCGGTGAACTTGCCGTTGCGGGTGATCAGACAGTCGCCTTCCGGGTAGTACAGGCCGATCGCGGGGTTGTTGTACGACGAGAAGATGTTCTGGAAAGTGTAGTAATAGCAACCGAGGTCACCGGCAAAGCCTCGCTGCTGGCCAACGCCAAGCGATACTTCTATTCGGCTTTCGGCCCCAGCGTCAACTGGGACTTTGAGGATGACGGCAACGGCAACGTCGTATTCAACAGCACCGGCGAACAGTATTTCCGTTACCTCACCTACATGAACCGCCTGTACGCCGAGGGGCTGTTGCACCAGGAATACCTGACGCTGGACCGCACCGCGCGCGACGCCCTGGCTGTGGACGGCATCCTGTTTATGGCCAGCAACGGCGCCAACCTGACCGCGGCGGACTTCGCGTCCGGCAAGTTTGACCTGGATCAACTGACGCTGCTGACCAGCGAATACGACGATACCCTCACCCTGATCTCCAACAGCACCCAGATGGGCACCGCCGGCGGCTTTGTAATCACAGAAAAATGCGAGAATAAAAAGGAACTGGCACAGTGCTTTGACATCCTA
>JAGVSV010000298.1 GCA_019137115.1 Bacillota bacterium | reverse complement strand
GTGAACGCCGACGTGCAAAGCCAGTTGAGCCGCGTGTTCGCCAAGACCGACGTGCTCCTAAACGGCGAGCGTGACCCCGGCAACCGCACCGAGGAAACCAACCTGGGCGACTTTGCCACCGACGCCATCCTGTGGGCGGCGCGGCAGGCGCTGGGCGACCAGGTGCAGGCGGCCGTCACCAACGGCGGCGGCATCCGCGCCAGCATCCAGGCCGGTGACATCACCATGAACGACATGAAAACCGTGTTCCCCTTCGGCAACGAGGTCACCGTGCTGCAGGTAACCGGCGCGGAGCTCCTGGAAGCGCTGGAAGCGGCCACCCATGCCGCGCCGGAGGCCTCCGGCGCGTTCTCGCAGGTGTCCGAGATCGTGTTCACCGTGGACACCACCGTGCCCTACGAGCAGGGCGAGCAGTACCCTGATTCCACCTACTTCAAGCCCGCCAAGCCCGGCAGCCGCGTGACGATTGAATCCGTCGGCGGCCAGCCCTTCGCGCTGGACATCCTGTATCTGATCGCCACCAACGACTTTACCGCCGCCGGCGGCGACACCTACTATGCCTTCCGCTATCCCAACGCCACCAGCGGCTATCAGACCGGCGTGGCGCTGGAGGATGCGCTGGTCAACTACATCGCCACTGTGTTCAACGGCACCGTGGGCGAGCAGTACGCCGCCCCGCAGGGCCGGATCACCGTGGTCAAATAACGCAACGCACCACAACAGGGGAGGCGCGGTTCCGACATGGAGCCGCGCTTCCCTCTATTGAAATGCATGGCGTGCGCAGGGGCGATATTGACAAGCCGCGCAGCCATCCGCATGATATGAACCAGTCCCTGTTGCATGATGGCGTTTCGCCGCGAGACGACGTTCAGATGAGGATTGTGCCATGAAAACCAACCCATGGGATGTCCAGGATGACCGGGAAGGCGTTGCGGACAAAACCTTCCTTTCCTCCCTGCCCAAACCGGCCCAGCAGGCGTTGCTGCGCGCCGGCCTGACCAACCCCAACAAGCTGGCCGAACAGACCGAGCGCACCCTGCTGGCCCTTCACGGCGTGGGCCCCGCCGCGCTGCCCAAGCTGCGCACCTGGCTGCGCACCTTTGGCCTGGCGTTCAAGACGGAGGAAGAGGCGGCCAAGGAAGCCGCCGCCGCCAAGCCCAAGCCCGCGCCAAAGAAAGCCGCGAAACCCAAGGCCGCGGAGGCTGAAGCGGCGGACGCGAAACCCAAGGCGAAAAAAGCCCCGGCCGCCAAGGCAGCGCCGAAGGACGCAACGTCCACCGACGCAAAGCCCAGGGCGGCAAAAGCCAAGCCCAAAAAGCCGGCCGAATAAGGCGCGAAGCCCCGAAAGAACATACGTTGACAGCGCAAGGCGCGGCCCCATTGCGGAGCCGCGCCTTGCGATCCCTGTTGGGGCAACGGTTGCCCCCTTTTACTGTTCCATCAGCCCGCCGGATGCTGCTGTGGCTGTGTCTGGCTGTCGATATACGCTGCCAGGTCGCCCCACATCGCCGGGCGGATGGTGTACACCTTGTCGCGCATGTAGCAGCCCTTGTACCCGATGTTGCCATCGGCGGTGACCACCACCTGCTGGAAGGGATCCCCCACCAGCGTGTACCCGTCCGGGATGATCGAATAGTTGGCGTAGAACGTGGAGGTGCCCACCGGGAAGTACACCGTCTCCTGGGCAAGCACCTGCTGGTCGGGCGTTACATACAGCACCAGCGCCGGCAGACCCGGTGGTGCGTCCGCCACCCCAAGGGCGGTCACAAGCATCAGCATCATCACCAGCGCAACAACCCGGCGCTTCATCATCGTTCCTCCTGCCTGCCCCGGATGAAAACGGGGCACCGCATGTAACAAATATGCCATACCGCAAAGCGGTGTAAACGGCAACGCGCCCGCGGACAGCCGCGGGCGCATCGCCTTATGCCATGGGAAGCCTTACAGCAGCCACGGGTCCTCGCCGGGCTCGATGTACATCGGGCCGTTGGTGTCAATCTCGACGCCGGGGTCTACCTTGACGGTCGGGACGTTGAGCTCCG
>JAGVSV010000287.1 GCA_019137115.1 Bacillota bacterium | reverse complement strand
CGGGGCTGACCCGCTGCCCGTAACCCTCATGGCTGATCCGGTAGTTCTGGCAGTGCGCGCAGCGCAACGTGCACCCGGCAAAAAAGACCGCGCCGGTGCCCCGCGTGCCGCTGATGCACGGCTCCTCCCAGTGATGCGCCGCGATGCGCGACACCACGGCATCCGTACCCATCCGGCAAAAGCCGTTGCCGGTTTCGGGCGTACGTGTGGCGTGGCATTTGCGCGGGCACAGCGTGCAGCTTGTCAACGTGTCGTGCCCCATCCGTCCATGCCCTCAAAAAACCCGCCCGGGTCAATAAAACGGGCGGGCATACGGCGCGTCAAAAAACTACCGGTCAAACAGGCGTTTGTGCAGGCCTTCCAGTGCCTGGCCGTGACGTGCCTCGTCCTTGCACATTTCGTGCAGGGCGTCATGGATTGCGTCATACCCCAGCTCCCGCGCGCGGTCGGCCAGCGCCCGCTTTTTCTGGCAGGCATCAAACTCCGCCTCCACGCGCACGGATAGGTTGCCGGATGTGCTCTCGGACAGCTGCTCGCCCAGCAATTCGGCCAAACGGGCCGCGTGGGCTGCCTTGTCCTGCGCGATGCGTACAAATTGGCTGGCCGCTTCGGGGAATCCCTCGCGCTCCGCCGCGCGGGCCATGGCGTGATAAACGCCCGTGTCCGCACTGGCCTTGTCAAAACTTTCCCGCAGCGCGCCGACAACAGCGCCATCCATCCCCCTGGCCACGCCCAACCAGTGCTCATCCGCCCAGGCACGCGCGCCGGGCAGCTGCTCAAACCGATCGGCCGGCGCCTTGCACACCGGACAAATCGCCGGCGGCGTCGGCCCTTCGTGCACGTAACCGCACACTTTGCACACCCACTTCATTTTACAAAAAACCTCCCCATCATGTATGGCGTCGCCTTCTATGCTACCACGGAAAGCGCGCGCCAAACAACGCGAAGCCCGTTTGACGGGGAATTGTTAAATAAAGAACTTTCGAATATAGTCAGGCGCTTCGGAATCGTCGCAGCTGACCGACAGCACGAACAAAATGTTGTGCTTGTCCCCCAGCGCCTCCAGCTGCTTGAAGAACCATTCGGTCTCGTTCGGCTTGGCGTTGACAAGTTTTAAGAACGCGTCGATGTACACCTGGCCCACGTCGAAGTTCTGCGCCAGCATGCCGCACAGAAAGCCGAAGAACATCTCCGGGCTGACCATGCCGTACTCGCCCGCGTTGACAAAGCGCACCTCATGCCGAAGGTCAAACATATAGCGGTTATCGTCATCCACAAACACGATGTCACCCTTGTGTTCCTTCATCGCATCGTTGGCCATGTCGATAATCCGCTTCGTCTTGCCCGATCCCTTCCTGCCGTGAATAACCTGTATCATGGGTCTATCCCCCCTCAAATGTATGTCTTGATAGCTAAAGTATACACCAGGTGGAGGCAAAACGCCAGCGGGGGAAACCCGTAGGTGCGGCCGAGCTGATGGTACCCCAAATAAAGCGTCCGCGCGTGCTCAAAACCGGCGGCATGGGCGATGTGCAGCAACTTCTCGCTGGTCAGCGTCACACCGCCCACGTTCACCCCTCGCAGGAACACCACGTAGCGCCGCACGGCTGCGCTCATTCCGCGCCGCCGTCCTGCTGCTGACGGCTGGCGAAGTAAGCGCGCTCCTTGCTTAGCGCGGCATACAACTCCGCCGACGTCCAGGTGCTGTTGGTTGGGGTCAGCACCGCCATCAGTGACACCGGCGGGATGTCCTTTTCCCTGAACCCATCCAGCAGCGCGTTAAGCAGCGGCCGCGGAAAGTGGCACATCACGATCATGGCTTCCGCAAATGCCGGCACCGCGCCGTTACCCACGTCAACGCGATCTGGCTGATCCAGCAGCTCCTGCAGCGTCCCCTGATGCGCGCCGCCCGCCACCGGGCGCACCGCAATGCCAAGCGACCGCGCCAGCGCCTCCACCTGCTGCGCCTGCGCGTCCTCCAGATTGTAAGTTAACAATACCGGTTCCTGCATATTGTCCTCCTTGCGTGTGGTCAATGGGAGTATACCC
>JAGVSV010000277.1 GCA_019137115.1 Bacillota bacterium | reverse complement strand
TTTCATACTCCTCGCCCATCAGTTCGACAGCAGCTTTGTTGGGGGAGGAATATTCGATGTATTCGCAGTTGAGCTGGGCGATGTCGGGGCGGCACAGGAAATCGATGAACTTGTGCGCGTTGTCCATGTTGGGGGCGGTTTTGGGGATGACCATGCCGTCCACCCACACGTTGCTGCCCTCCTTGGGCACGGAGTATGCTAGGTTTTCGTTCAGGTTGATCGCGTATTGCGCATCGCCGGACCACATCAGTGCCAACGCTGCCTCCCCGGCGACCATCTTGTCCTTGGTTTCGTCCACCTGGTAGGCTTTGACGATGCCGTCTGCCTTCTGTTTGATCAGCAGCTCGGTCGCTTCCTGGATCTGCTTGGCGTCGCGCGTGTTCATCGAGTAGCCCAGGTATTTGAGCGCGATGCCCATCGAGTCGCGGATGGAATCCAGCATGAACACGTCCTTCTGGTATGTGGGGTCAAACAGCACGCCCCAGGAACCCACCGGCCCGGTCACTTTCGTGGTGTCATACAGGATGCCTACCGTCCCCCACATGTAGGGCACGGAGTGCTCGCCGTTCGGGTCATAGGCGGGGTCCTTCAGCCAGTCCTCTATGTTGACGGCGTTGGGCACCTTGTCATAGTCAATGGGCGCCAGCAGGTCTTCCTTGATCAGGCGTTCGATGGCATAGTCTGACGGGAACACCACGTCAAACTCGCCGGGATTGGTGCGCACCTGCACGAGCATGTCCTCATTGGTAGTAAAGCCCGAGTATTTGACCTTGATGCCGGTCTCTTCCTCAAACATGGCGAGGACCTCATCGTTGATGTAGTCTTCCCAGTTGTATACGATGACCTCACCCTCCGCCGCGGCCATGGGGATAAAAGCGGCGATCATCAGCACAATCATTGCGGCGGCCAACAGTTTTTTCATCACGTCTTCCTCCTCAAGAAGATGGTTGGTTGCTGCGGCGGTTTACCACCAGCAGCAATATCAGCAAGGCGACGAACATCATCGCGCTCAGCGCATTCATGGTGGGCTTGATGCCCTTCCTGGCTTCCGAGTAAATCAAAGTGGACAAGTTCTGCACCAGCGGGCTGGTGGTGAAGTAGCTGATCGTAAAGTCATCCAGCGACAGCGTGAAGGCCAGCAGCGCTCCGGTGATCACGCCGGGCATCACGTTGGGCACGATGACTTTGCGCAGCGCATAGCCGGGTGTCGCGCCCAGGTCCAGCGCGGCTTCATAGCTGTGTATGTTCATTTGCTTAAGCTTGGGCAACACCGACAGTACCACATATGGCATGTCAAAGGTGATATGCGCCAGAAGCATCGTCCAGTATCCGCGTTTGACCTGCGTGAACAAAAACAGCAGCATCAGGGAGATGCCGGTCACGATGTCCGGCATGGTCATCGGGATGTTGGTCATCGCCATCATCACGCTTTGCGGGCGTTTGCTCATGGCGTGGATGCCGATGGCCGCCATGGTGCCCAGGATCGTCGATACAGCGGCTGCCAAAAGGGCGATGGACACCGTCACATACAGCGCCTCCATGATGGAGGGGCTGTTAGCCAGCTCCCGGTACCAGCGCAGGGAGAACCCTTCCCATTTTGCGCGGCTGATGCCGGCGTTGAAGGACTGGAAGATCAGCACCGCAATGGGCAGATAGAGAAACAGCAGCACCAGCCCCAGGTAGGTCCGCTTCATGAACCGGCTCATATCACGCTGCCCCCCTCCCCTTCCGGGTCGACCTTGCGCAGCACGCCCAGGCTGACCAGAATCAGCACCATCATGATCAGCGACAGCGCGCTGCCAACGTTCCAGTTGTTGGCCGTCAGGAACGTGCGCTCAATCAGATCGCCGAACATCTCGGTGTTGCCCCCGCCCAGCACGCGCGGGATAAAAAACGTGGTGACCGACGGCATAAACACCATGGTAATCCCGGACACGATGCCGGGCATGCTAAGCGGGAACGTAACGCGCCAGAAGGTCGTCCACGGGTTGGCGCCCAGGTCCTGCGAGGCTTCCGACAGCCGCACATCCTGCTTGGCCAGCGAGTTGTATACCGGGA
>JAGVSV010000122.1 GCA_019137115.1 Bacillota bacterium | reverse complement strand
CACCATGACGGGTTCGCGCTGTGGCCGTCCAGAATGACGGACTACTCCGTCGCCCACACGCCCTGGAAGGATGGCAAGGGCGACGTGGTGCGGGCGTTCGTAGATGCCTGCCGCACGCACGATATCAAAGTGGGGTTGTATTATTCGCCCGCCCAGTGGGGACACGGGGCGGATTTCTCCGATGAAAAGCAGTATGACGACTACTTCATCGGCCAGCTGTCCGAGCTGCTCACTGGCTACGGCCAGGTGGACTACCTGTGGTTTGACGGCGCAGGGTCGGACGGCCACCGCTATGACAAGCAGCGCATCATCAGGGAGATCCGCGCGCTGCAGCCCAACATGCTGATCTTCAACATGTGGGATCCCGACACGCGCTGGGTGGGCAATGAGGACGGTTATGCCGACATGCCCAACTCTTCGCTGATCACAGACCCAGACCCGGGCACGCTGTTAACCGAGGAACGCCAGCCCGGTTTGACGGTCTTTTTGCCCGCCGAGTGCGACATGCGCATGCGCTCTACCTGGTTTGATTGTGAGGACAATGAGGATACGATCAAGACCGTGGACGAGCTGGTGGGCATCTACGAAATGTCAGTGGGACGGGGCGCCAACCTGCTGCTCAACATCGGGCCCGACGCGCGCGGCCTGCTGCCGGATAAGGACGCCTTGCGCCTGCGGCAGTTTGGCGAGGCGTTGCGCAAACGGTACGGCGCACCGCTTACGGCGTTTCAGTTTGATGACGGCGCGCTGACCGCCGAAAGCCCGGTGCTGATCGACCGCGTGATGATCCGGGAAGACCTGACGCAGGGTGAGAAGGTGACCGCGTTCCGCGTGTACGCCGACCTGCCGGGCGGCCATGGTCGCGTGTGCGTGTACAAGGGCGACACCATCGGCCACAAAGCGATCTGCGTATTCCCGACGATCAAAACCAAGCGGGTGACCGTGGAAACCGAGGGCGCTGATGGCCGCCGGGTCACCGGCATGCAGGCGTTTTACGCCGGAGGTGGCGTATGATGCACCAGATCGAGCACATCAAGGCGTACAAGGAGCAGGGCACGGTCGATTGTGTGCTGGACACCGACGCCTACAACGAAATCGACGACCAGTTTGCCATCGCGTGGCTGCTGCGCGCAGGCCGGGTGCGGGTCAAAGCGCTGTACGCGGCGCCCTTCCTGAACGAGCGCTCCACATCGCCTGAGGACGGGATGCGCAAAAGCTACGACGAAATCCGCAAACTGTTGTCCCTAATGCAGGCAACGGATGCGCCGCCGGTGTTCAACGGGTCCACCCGGTTCCTGCCGGACGAAACAACGCCGGTTGCCTCCGATGCCGCTAGCCACTTGGCAACGCTCGCACGGGAGTATTCGCCGGAACGCCCGCTGTACGTGCTGGCGATCGGGGCGATCACCAACGTTGCGTCAGCCTTGCTGATGCAGCCCGACATCGCGCCCAACATCGCGGTGGTGTGGCTGGGCGGGCACGCGCCTTTCTGGCCCAACACCCGGGAGTTCAACATGGCGCAGGATGTGGCGGCGGCGCGCGTGGTGTTTGGCGGTGGCGCGCCGGTGGTGCAGCTTCCCTGCATGGGCGTGGTGGATCACCTGACGGTGACCGAGCATGAGCTGACCTACTGGCTGGGCGGCAAAAACCCGCTGGCGGATTATCTGTGCCGCAATACCATTGAGGAAGCCGAACGCTATGCCAGGGGCACCGCCTGGAGCCGGGTGATTTGGGACGCGTCCGCCGTGGCGTGGTTGCTGGACAAGGGCGACCGCTATGTACGCGACCGGGTCGTCCCTGCGCCCATCCCGGAATATGACCATCACTATGGACAGGACTTCACGCGCCATCCGATCCGCCAGGTGTGGCAGGTATCGCGCGATGCCCTGTTCACCGACCTGTTTGCCGCGCTGACGCAATAGCGCTGAAAGGAGCAACCATGGCCAGCACCCCCACCCTGCACAACACGGCAACACACGGCGATTTTGCGCGCACCGTGCTCATGCCCGGCGACCCGCTGCGCGCCAAGTTCATCGCGGACACCTACCTGGAAAACAC
>JAGVSV010000235.1 GCA_019137115.1 Bacillota bacterium | reverse complement strand
GCTGATCACCCTTCAGGACAAGGCAACCGGCAAAACCTTCCCCCACGTCAACTTGCTGGAGGAGGAAGCCGACGCCGGTGACGCGTGGGACTTTTCCCCGCCCTGGATCCCCGGCGAGGTGGTGCGCTCGCCCCGGTTTGACTTTGTGTCCAGATTGGAGGAACTGGGGCCGGTGCGCGCCCGGCTGTCCACGTCCGGCGTGATGAACGTGCCGGCGTGCCTGCACGGCGATGCGCGGTCACAGGAACGCGCGGACATGCCCATCCGGTTTGAGTTCACCATGTACCCCGGCATCCGCCGCGTGGACGTGAAGCTCACCCTTGACAACACAGCCCGCGATCACCGCGTGCGCCTGCGCGTGCCGATGGGGGTCAAAACCGGCAGCGTCCGGTCGCAAAGCCACCTGGCGGTGATCAACCGCCCCATCGCGCGCTCTGTGGAGCAGGAGCCCTGGCGGCAGCCGCCCACCCAGCTGCTGCCGTTCCGGGAATGGCTGGCGTGTGAGGATCAATCCGTGGGCCTGGCGGTGGCCTTCAAGGGCATGTATGACTATGAAGCGCATGTGCATCCGCTGACCGGCCGGCCCGAGGTGTCCGTCACGCTGGTGCGCGGGTTTGACCTGATGGGCCGCCGCAACACGATGCAGCGCGGCGGGCCGGCGTCCGACGCCGTGTACACCCCCGGCGCGCAGTGCCAGGGGCTTCAGGTGATGGAATGGGCGTACCTGCCCTACGCGGCCGACGCCAACGACAAAGCGCCGTTCCTCAAGCTCGCGCAGGCATTCCTATACCCGCCCGTTACCCATGCCATCCGGTCGGAGCCGGAGGGCGCCACGTCCGATGGCATCCCCATGCCCTTCCGCTGGAACGGCGACAACATCCAGTTTTCCGCGTTCAAACGCAGCGACGCGCAGGATGGCTATATCCTGCGCCTGTATGAAAACCAGGGCAGGCATACCGAGGTTGACCTGCATACCCACGGCTTCCGCCAGGCGTTCCTGGCCGGCATGGACGAGGACGCCCGCGAGGATCTGCCCATGCAGGACGGGGCACTGCGCCTGGCCTTCGCGCCCTACAAGGCGCTGACGATCAAGCTCCGGTAGGCCTGCCGGGCTCCCTGTCCATCTCCCATCGGCCGGTTTGCTCAAACCGCCGGGCGTTTTCGTTGGCGGCGGCGATGATGTCCTCCGGATAGCCCATCGTGGCCAGCAGGCGGATGGCGTTGCGGGTGCGGGTGGGCCCTTCGCGCAGCAGAAAGTCAAAACGGATGCCGTCGTCATCCACCGTTTCCGCGAAATGCAGGTTTTGATATGCCGGGTCCAGCAGACGGGTCAGCTCGATGTCGTGGGTCGCGGCCATGCACAGCGCGTGGCGTTTTGCGATGGCGGACAGCACGGCGCTGGACGCCGCGATGCGCTCAATCGTGTTGGTGCCGCGCAGGATTTCATCGATGAACGCATACACCATCGCGCCGTCCATGGCGTCAAGGATGCGCCCCAGGGACTTGATCTCCACCACAAAATAGCTTTCGCCGGACAGCAAGCTGTCGCGCACGGCCATGGCGGTCATCACCCGGCCGCGGCACATGGTCAGCGCGGTTGCGTGGCATAGTCCGACGGTCTGCGCCAGGATGGCGTTGACCGCCACCGCTTTGATGAACGTGGACTTGCCTGACGCGTTGGCGCCCGAAATCAGCTCATCGCGCGTCCAGTCCAGGTCGTTGGTGACGGCGTCTGTAAGCAGCGGGTGCGCCAGGTCGGTAAAGCACATCCCCCGTTTTTCCGTGAACACCGGCGCGCACAGGCCGGGCACACGCTGCGTGTACTGCGCGATGGACAATGTGGCGTCCACCTCGCCCACCAAATCGTACAGCGCGCGCACATCCTTCATGTTGCGGTTGATCCCGCGCACGATGGCCACCATGCTCACCATGTCGATCATGAACAGGATGCGCAAGTACTCCAGCACCAGCGCCATGTCGCCCACCGTCTGCGCGCCGAACAGCGGCAGCCAGAAGCGCACGGGCCTGATCGGCGCGCTGTGCGCCCTGATGCGCTTGCGCACCTCGTCAAGCGCCGGGTGATCCACCCTGGACAGCTTCCGGGCGCAGTTGAGCACCGCGCCCAGGTGCCGGATGGCCACGATTTCCATTTTCCAGGTGGCCTGCGTGCGGTAGTACACCACCAGGTTCACAAGGAAAGCACCCGCCGCCAGCAGCAAGAACACTGAATGGATCAGCCCCAGCAGCGCCAGCGCAACCGGCAACGCGCCCAGCACCGGGTACACCCACGCCCACCGGGGATGCTGGAACTCTTTGGAGAACAAATAGCGCCACGCGCCGTGAAACGCGTAGCGCCCGATGCCAAACACCGCGGCCTGCACCGGCAGGCGCAGGGATTCGTCCTTGCCAAAGGCTTGCGCCAGCGCCGTGCGGCGCGCGATGCCCTCGTCCGTCGTGCCCTGCTCCCGCAGCATGGTGTACAGCGCCTGGCTGCCCACGATGCTGGTGGCCGCGTCCATGCCGGTGAAGACCTTGTCCATGTCCAGATCGTTCCAGGTGGTGTCGTCCACCGGCATGTCCGCCGGATGGATCAAGTTGCGCTGCCTGTGGTGGTGCGCAATGTCGCTGAGTTCATCCGCGTCCAGGTTGCGCAGCGCCCGGTCGGTGCCCCACCCCTCGCGCAGCCGCGCCAGCAGACGCCGTCTGCGCACATAATCCATCAGATAGTAAACAACCGGCAACAAAACAATCCCGGCAAACACCGCCCACAAAATGTCCGGCATGACGCCTCCCTGGGGATAAAATCAACGCATGTTCATATGATAACATGCGCTGCCCTCCCTAGAAAACGCCTGCGGGCGCATGACGTGATGACGCTATGTCTGTCCGCCCGTCACCCGCAGGATCTCACGCGCGGTTTCGGCCACACCCTTCCCCGTGGTGTCGATCCTGATGGTCGCAAGGCTTTCGTACAAAGGCAGGCGCGCAACGCTGCGCGCCTGGTCTTGCGCCGTGCGCAGCCCGGATTGTATGTCCCGGAGAAATCGCGCCCGCAGCGCGGGCTCGTCCGCCGTCAGCGAGATGGTGTGCACAACGCATCGATTGGTATCAATGCCCCGCAGGATGTCGTCGATGATGTTTTGCTGATGCATCACCCACGCAAACAGGACATGGTCATAGGCTGTACAGCGAAGAAAGTTGTTCAGCACATGGCGGATATTGTCCATCACCATCGCTTTGGTTTCGTCGGTCACCACGAAGGGGCGCGCATCCCAGCACCAGTCACCGTCCAGAAATACGCTGTTTGGCAGCATTTTCTGGAGTTGTCGGCAAACGCTGGTTTTTCCCACACCCATCGTGCCGCCGATCAGATAGAGGGTTTTCATGTGCGTGCCTCCAACCGTGCGCATCCATATTGAGAAGTGGGCAGTGCGAGCTGCTTCCAGAATGTGCGCCGCGCATGCGCCAGGTGCGTGATGGGGACCGCCGGGCTGTCGCCCGTTTTGATGACGACCACACCGGCGGTTTCATCCTCACCGGAGCCGGCGCCCGCTGTGGGCCGGGACGCGGCCGGGTTGAACGCCGTGGCAAACGGGTGCACGTGGTAGAAGCCTTCCTGACGGATGGTGCCCAGGTATTCCCCGAACAGCGTGAGCACCACAGCTTCCTGCGGCTTGATGATGCGCAGACCCAGCAGCGCGATCCAGCCAAACAGGATGTACGCGCCGGCAATGACGATCATCACGATGCCCAGCGCGTTGGTGGTTTCACCCTGCATGGTGATACCGGCGACCAGAACCGCCACCGCCACCGCGTACCCCACCAGCGTGGCCAGCAACACACCCATGCCCTTCTTCGGCGTAAGCACTTTTTCCTGATCGTACCCTCTTTCCATGGTCCACCTCCTGATATTATTCTGATATCATCAGAATATCGCTGTCCGGGGCATGTCAAGGGAAAACCAACATTTTACGCGGGTTTTACACAACCTTCAGCACCGTTAAACACAGGCTTGTTCGGGTATATTAGGATCATAAACGGTTCTGAAAGCCGCCACGAGGAAGGAGACCCCCATGAGCACAAAGACATCCATGACAGACGCGTACAAATTGAACAACGGCGTGTTAATCCCGCCGGTCGGTTTTGGCACCTGGCAGGTGGAGGACGGCGACGAAGCCTACAACGCGGTGCGCGAAGCCATCAAGGCCGGGTACCGCCATATTGACACCGCCCAGGGCTATGGCAACGAGGAAAGCGTGGGCCGCGCGGTCAAGGACAGCGGGGTGAACCGCAAGGACCTGTTCATCACCAGCAAGCTGACCAACAGCATCCGCGGCTATGAGGAAACCCGCAGGGCGTTTGAGGACAGCCTTAAAAAACTGGGCACGGACTATATGGACCTGTTCCTGCTGCACTGGCCGCGCCCGAGCGCCTTCCGGGACAACTGGGCGCACATGAACGCCGAGTCCTGGCGCGCGATGGAGGAGTTTGTCGATCAGGGCAAGCTGCGTGCGGTGGGCATCAGCAACTTCCGCAAGCACCACATTGACGCGCTGCTGGAGAAGGCACGCATCAAGCCGGCGGTCAACCAGATCCGCCTGTGCCCGGGCGACACCCAGGACGAAACCGTCGATTACAGCCGTGAAAAAGGCATGCTGCTGGAAGCGTACAGCCCGCTGGGCGTGGGCAAAATCTTTGATGTGCCCGAAATGAAGGAGCTGGCCAAAAAGTACGGCAAATCCATCGCCCAGATCGCCATCCGCTGGAGCCTGCAGCGCGGCTATCTCCCGCTGCCCAAGTCCGTCACCCCGGCGCGCATCCGCGAGAACACCCAGGTGTTCGATTTCACCCTGTCGGATGAAGACGTGGCCCTGATGGCCGGCCTGACCGGCGCCGCCGGCACCGCCACCGATCCGGACGGGATCAGCTGGTAAAAGAAAAAGAAGGTCTGTCCACTTTCCAAGGGGCTGCCGCGCAATCTGGCGCGGCAGCCCCTGTTTTCGACCCTGGTCGATGATGTCATATGCCCCCTCGTTCCGATCCAGTGTCCGATTGGCTTAGTCTGTCCTTTCCAGCGGGTTGCGGTTGATCTGTTTCACGCGTTCCACGTCCATTTTGGGGCGGCGGTCGGGGGTGAGCAGGCCGTTGATTTCCTGCTGCACGTCGGTTAACTGCGTGTAGCAATAGCCGCGGCAGTAGGGGATGTCCTGCACAGCCGTGAACACCTCGTCAAAGCGCTTGAAGAACGCTTCTTCATCCTCGGCTTTGCCAAAGTAGCCCCAGGTGTCCATGCCGCCCATTTGGCCCTGCGGGCCCATGGTGGCCATGGCGATGCCGCCGAACTCGGTGACCAAAAACGCCTCATATCCCTGCGGCGTTTCGTCCTTGGCGTAGGACATCCGGCCGATCACGGTGGTCTTTTCCACCTGTTCCCGGCTGGCAAAATGCTCCGACAGGCGGGCATAGTCCGGCGAGTAATCGTGCAGCGCGCAGATGTCGCTGGTCACCTGCTCCCATCCGTCGTTGGTGGACACAAAGCGTGTGCCGTCGGCGGCCTTGGCCAGGTGGTACAGCATTTTGGCGGTGGCCTGCTGGCGCTTGTCGGCGTAGATGTCCGGCACGCCCCAGCTTTCGTTGACCGGCGTCCAGGCAATGATGCAGGGGTGGTTGTAGTCGCGCTGGATGGAATCAAGGAAGGTGTCGGCAAAGTTGCGCACGGTTTCGCGGGTAAAGTCATACGGCGAGGGCACCTCCGACCACACCAGCAGCCCCAGTTTGTCCGCCCAGTAGTAATAGCGAGGGTCTTCGACCTTCTGGTGCTTGCGCGCGCCGTTGAAACCGAGCTTGAGCGTCCATTCCACATCGGCCTTGATCGCGTCGTCCGTAGGCGGGGTGAGCAGCGTGTCTGGCCAGTAGCCCTGGTCGAGCACCAGCCGCTGGTAGATGGCGTGGTTGTTCAAGAGCACCTCGCCGTTTGCCACCTCCACCTTGCGCATGCCGAAATAGGTTTTCACCTCGTCCAGCACGCTGTCGCCGTGCAGCACGCGCACGGTCAGGTCATACAAATTGGGGCTGCCGGGGCTCCACAGGTGCATGCGGCGCAAGCCGACATCGCTCAGCACCGTGAACGGCACCTGCATGTGGCGCGTGGGCATGTCGGTGCGCAGCGTGCGCAGCGTCTCGCCGCCAAAGGACAGCGTCAGCTCCACCTGGGTGCCGGGCAGGGGCGCGACATCCAGCGCCAGCTCGGCGGTGGCCATCTGGCGGTCAATGTCCGGGGTGACATGGATCTGCGTCAAATGCCGCGCGCCCACGGCTTCCAGGTACACCGTCTGCCAGATGCCGCTGGTGGGCGTGTACCAGCAGCCCATCAGCCCGCGCTTCCAGTACTGCTTGCCGCGCGTCTGCGTGCAGTCCGGGTAGTCGGTCACGCGCAGGCACAGGTCATTGCTGCCGTCCTGGAGCGCCAGCGTGACGTCGATGGCAAACGGGCTGTACCCGCCCACATGGTGCCCCACGTGCGCCCCGTTGACATATACGTCGCAGGCATAGTCCACCGCGCCAAAGCGCAGCAGCACGCGCTGCCCCTGCATGTCTTTGGGCACGGTGAACGACCGGCGGTACCACAGGATCGGATGGATCTCATCCCCGCCCAGGCCGCTCTTTTCGCTCTGGTAGCAGAAAGGTACCACAATGGATTTGGGCAGTTTTTTGCCGTCCTGCCAGCGCTCTTTAAGGCCCAGGTCGTCATCGTCAAAGGCGAACTGCCATTTCCCATTGAGGTTGTAAAACGTGTTGCGCACAAAATCCGGGCGCGGATGCTCCGGGCGTGGGATGGAAGCGGATGCGGGCATATGTTCCTCCTGTGCGGCTGGCGCGCAGCCTGTACTTTTTCCTTATCATACAGGCTTTGGCGGGACATGTAAACGCTGGAATGCATACATTGGCGCATTGACGCCCGCATTCTCATTGGCTATGCTGTGTGCATGACAACGCATTGCATAAAGGAGAGAACGCCATGCCCATTCCTTCGGATTATATCGAACGCTGCTATGCCGGGTGGCTGGCCAAGATCATCGGCATCCGCCTGGGCGCGCCCATTGAGGGCTGGACGTATGAGCGCATCCTCAAAACCTTTGGCGAGTTGACCGATTATCCCAAGCGGTACAACGATTTTGCCGCCGATGACGACAGCAACGGCCCGATGTTTTTTCTGCGCGCCATGGACTTCCTCAAGCCCGGACAGGAGCTGACCCCGCAGCATGTGGCGGAGGCGCTGCTCAACTACGCGCCGCGCGAGCACGGCTTTTTCTGGTGGGGCGGGTATGGCGTGTCCACCGAACACACGGCGTATTTAAACCTGGCCCACGGCATCCCCGCGCCGCGTTCGGGCTCCGTCCAGCAGAACGGCAGCACCGTGGCCGAACAGATCGGCGGGCAAATCTTCATCGACTGCTGGGGGCTGGTGTCGCCCAACAACCCGGAACAGGCCGCGCGCCTTGCCACCGCCGCCGCCAGCGTGACGCACGGCGGCAACGGCGTGTATGGCGGTGTGTTCATTGCGGTGTGCATCGCGCTGGCGTTCGGCATGCGCGATGTGAAGGAAATTGTCGAAGCGGCGCTTGCGTACATCCCCGCCGACTGCGAGTACGCGCGCGCGGTCAACGCGGTTCGCGCGTTCCACGCCACGGGCGAGGGCGGCTGGCGGGACTGCTTTGCCTACATTCATGACAACTTTGGCTACGACAAATACCCCGGCAACTGCCACATCATCCCCAACAGCTGCGTGATCGTGATGGCGATGCTGTATGGCGAGAACCGGTTTTCCGACACGATCAATATCTGCAACATGGCCGGGTGGGACACCGACTGCAATGTGGGCAACGTGGCCACTATTCTAGGCGTACTCAACGGCCTTCGCGGCATGGACCTTGCCAAATGGCAGCCCGAAATCCACGACATGCTGGTGTGTTCCAGCGTGTTGGGGTCGCTCAACGTGATGGACATCCCGTACGGCGCCAGCTATATGGCGAACATCGGGTATCGTTTGGCGGGGGAGCAGCCGCCCGAGCCCTGGCGCGGCATTTTTTCCGACCGCATCGAAAGCTGCCACTTTGAGTACCCGACCAGCACGCACAACCTGCGGGTGCGCAGGGAAAGTGACAAGCCACATTCCCTGACCAACACCGACGAAGCCGCCTTCACTGGTCGGCGCAGCCTGCGGCTGGACGTGCCCGACCTCATGCCCGGCGAAACCGTGGCGCTGTACAAGCGCACCTATGAGCAGCCGCAGGACTATGACGACAGCCGCTATGACCCGGAGTTTTCGCCGCTGCTCTACCCGGGGCAAACGGTGACCGGCAGCGTGATGGCGCCGGAGGGCGCCGAAATCACCGCGTGCCTGTACGCGCGCGAACTGGGCAAGGACGGCAAGGGGGAAGGCCGCGTGATCACAGGCTCCGAAGTGACGCTGCGCCCCGGCGAATGGCGCACGCTGGAGCTCACATTTTCGGGCGGTTCTGGCATCATAAGGGAAGCCGGGTTCCTGTTCACGGGCGCTCAGAATGTGGCGGGGGCCGCAAGCGATGCCGCCGTCTATGTGGACGACCTTGCGTTTCACGGCGATCCGGACGTCACGCTGGACATGCGCACGCTGGGCGCCGACCGCTGGATGACCGGTCGCACCCAGGTGCGTCAGTTCACGCGGCTGACCGGGCTTTTGTACCTGGAGGAAGGGATGCTGCACCTGTCCGGCGCGGATTTTGCCGAGGGCTATGCCGGGCACCATAACTGGGGCGATGTGCGCGTGACCGCCACACTCCGGCTGGTTGCCGGCCAGCAGGGCGCCGTGCTTGCGCGCGTGCAGGGCGCACAGCGCAGTTATGGCTTTGGCTTTACCGCACGCGGCACGCTGGCGCTGATGAAGAACGCCGGCGGCTGGCATGTGCTGGTAGAGCGGCCATTTGACGCCCAGCCCGAGCAGGATTATGAACTGGAGATCACGGTGCGGGGCAACACGCTCACCGGCCGCCTGAACGGCATCGAGCTGACCTGCGCCGATCCTGATCCCTACCTGACCGGCTGCATCGGCCTGTCCGCGCGCGGCGGCAGCCACATTGCAGTCAAGGCGATCACCGTAACGGGCGCAGACAGCAAATAATGCCGATCGAAACGACAGGCGATCCTTGCATCTCGAACGACCAAATCAGAGCCCCTTTCCACATCCCACGGAAAGGGGCTTTGGCATCCTTGCTTTAATTGACTATGCCCGTTCCGGGTGCATCCCGGTCACCACCGCGCTGCCCACCTTGTGTCCGGTGTCCACGTACCGGTGTGCTTCGGCGATGTCGTGAAATGCAAATTGTTTGCTGATTATCGGGCGCAGCTTGCC
>JAGVSV010000319.1 GCA_019137115.1 Bacillota bacterium | reverse complement strand
TCCTCCGCCACCACGCCCAGCGCGCGTAACAGTGTACGCTGCCCTCTTGACTCAATCTGCCGGACGCGCTCGCGCGTGATGCCAAGCTGCGTGCCGATGTCGTCCAGCGTCATGCCCTGCGCACGCCTGGTCAGGGTGAACACCATGCGCGCATCGATGCTGTTTGGGGCTGCACTCAGTGCCCGCTGTTCCAAAACCTCTAGATACCCTGGATGCGGCCAGCTGTATCGTCCGTTTTTGTGCATCAAATCGACCCGCATGGCCATGCCCTGTATGCAATCGGTGATGGACGCGCTATCCATAGCTTGAGGCAGGTTGAGCCGCAGCGAGTCCAGGTCATATTGCGCAAAAGGTACCTTGCTGTACAGCTCTTGTATGTGCTGCGGGGTACAGTGCCAGGGCTGTCCGGCACCCACACCTGGTGGCGTCAAATACGCCAACGGCTGGTTTTCCAGATATGCCTCTAGCCCGGCCAGCACCTCATTCATGCCTTTTTTCCCCAGCCAAGCTGACTTTTCTAGCGTACCGCGGGTTAGCATCAGCACATCGCTGATACGCTCTATGCCCGCCCGGCGCAGCCTGCTGGCAGCGCGCTCTCCTAACCCCAGCACAGATAGCGGCGCATCTGCAGCCCAGCGGAAAGTGGTGCCATGGATAATGCCCTCCTGCCACAAACTGTATGCCGGTATCAGGGCGGTCTGGCTGGGCAGCGCCACGGGCATAACCTGTGGCGTGTAGCTGGGAAGGGCTAACGCCAGCGCATTGTCCAGGTACAAACCTAGCGCAACATCGATTTCCTGTATGGATTTCGGCCCAAGATTAGGGATGGACAAGCACTCCTCTCGGCTTGTACGAAGCAGCGCAGACACCGTTTGTATGCCCCTTCCTACCAGGCCGTTATACGGCCGGTTGCTTAGACGCAGCGCAGAAACATGGGCATCCCCTAACAGCCTGCCGGTGGGAGTATGCAGTATGCCTGCATCCGTCGCCTGGTATTGCCCAGCAGCCCCTGCCCTCGGAACAGCCGCCTGGTCATACAGGTAGCGCTGCGCTTTCTCGATGATCTCGTTGACAGAGGTGATTCCCAAGCCGCGGATGTGATGTAGGTCCTCCTGACTGTAATGTAATAGTTCGGAAAGGCGCATGGGCTGTATGGGCTCTCGGCCCTGTCGCTGGGCGCGTTTCGCGCGGAGCAGGGCGTTGAGCGACCTCGGCGACAAATGTAGCACATCAATGCTCTCGTCGGCGATGTGACGTCCGTTATCGCGCTGCACAATGTAGCCGTTCTGTATGTCAAAGCCTGCCAGCAACCTGACAGTCTGCGCCTCGGCGGATGAGGCAGGGGCTCGATTGGGGTTGGTGGTGTCGTTCATGTGCTCTGGCTGATGGTTCATCACGTGATGCTCCTCATGCTGGCAATCCGCTTCAAGTCTCCAATCGCCTCCGGGAAAAACGCCTTATACGCTTTGCAGAAACGGTGCATCCCCTGCACCCGCTCCCTGCGGCAGCCGTTGCGGCACAGGCTGTACCATTCGCACGCGCGGCATTCCTCCGGCACCGGCAGGCTGGCGTCAATAAAGCGGCCTGCCGTTTCGCTTTTCTGAAGGCGCACGAAGGATTCGGTTTTGAGGCTGCCCAGCTTCCATTCATCCAGCGCGTAGAAATCGCAGGGGTACACGCTCATGTCGCTTTCCACGGTGAAGCCGCACACACACCGGCCCTGCATCGCGCAGGTGTCGGGCGCGTATCCGCGCAGCATGCGCACCCAGTTGTCATACCAGCGCACCGACACATATTGCCCGCGGTCAATGGCCATCACATAGCGGCGGAAGGTGCCCCGAAGGAACGCGAGAAACTGGTCGTCCGTCACCGACCAGGGGCCGGTTTCGCCGCTCAACCCGTCCAGGCAGGCGATGAACTGTAGGTAGCGGTAGGGCGCCAGCGCGTCCCACACGCGGTCGGGCGCTTCGGCCACGGGGCCGGACACCACGCACAGGATGTTGAAATCCACCCCGGCTTTTTGCAGGCGCTTGAGCGTGCGCGTGATGCGCGCGTGGGTGCCCTTGCCGTGGGCGT
>JAGVSV010000325.1 GCA_019137115.1 Bacillota bacterium | reverse complement strand
CGCGCGATCCACAGCCTGGCCTACACCAACACAAAAGCCGGCATGTTCCGCGATTTCAATCGGCACAGAAGTTCTCCACCCTATCTATTTCGACGCCGCTTGTGGCTTTCCTGCCAGAAATGAAAAAAGATCAGGTATTTTCGACGTTCTCGCTGCCCAGCGACAGCATGGTTTGCGCGATGCGGTCCGTCAGCGCGTCACAAGTGGCGCGGTTGATGCCGGATTCCAGCAGATCACCATAGGCAATCGGCTCGCCTACATACATATGTACGGTTCGGAAAGGCTTGAACGGCCCCCGGAAATGGACGGGAATCAGCGGAACTTTGGCGCGCAGCGTCAGCAGGCTCACGCCATTTTCCAGGTCCTTCATCGCGTTTTCGGGCTTGCGGCGTCCTCCTTCCGGGAAGATGCCCACCACATGCCCCTGCTTGAGCACGTCAAGGGCAGCCCGTATCGCGCCGATGTCGGTGGCGTGCCGGTCCAGCGTGATCATGTGCAGATGGTTGACCAGCCAGCGCACCACCGGGTGCTGGGTCAGTTCCTTCTTGCCCAGGAACCGTATCTCATGGCGTTTGCACTTCACCGCAATCGCCATCGGGTCCAGCATGCTGCTGTGGCTGGACACGATGATGAACGGCGCGTCGCGGTCCATCCGCTCCTTGTTGTGCGCGCGCACGGGATAGATCAGCGCAAACACAATGCCCATCACAATGCGGGCAAAGGTGTAAAAGGGGCTTCTTTCCGCGCGTTGTGTTGTCATGCCAATGCCACCAGGTCAAGAATTGTCTGCACCGTCTGCTCAAACGACAGGTGCGTGGTGTCCAGCATCACCGCGCCCCGGGCAGGGCGCAGGGGATCCACCGCGCGCGTCTGATCCTGCAGGTCGCGGGTTTTGAGCTGCTCCAGCACATCCTGATAAACGGCTACCTGCCCGGCTTCCAGCAGCTGCTGGTGGCGCCGTCTGGCGCGTTCCTCAGGCGTTGCGGTTAAATACACCTTGACCTTCGCGTCCGGCAGCACCACCGTGCCAATGTCGCGGCCGTCCAGCACCATGCTCTGCGTGCAGGCAATCTGCCGCTGCCGGGCGACCAGCCACTCCCGAACCGGGCGGTAGCGCGAAATGGTGGAGGCCGCAAGGCCGGCTTCCTGTGTCCTGATCAGCCCGCTGACATCCTCATCGTTGAGCAGGGTGCGCTGCATGCCGTTCTCAAAGGCGACTTCCACGCGCAGCGCGGCGTCCGCGCACAATCCCGAAACCGTCGCTTCGTCCCTAGGGTCGATGCCCAGGGCAAGGACCCGCAAGGCAAGCGCGCGGTACATGGCGCCTGTGTCCAGGTGCAATATGTTCAGCCGTCTGGCCACTTCATCGGCTACGGTGGACTTCCCTGCGCCCACCGGGCCGTCAATGGCGATGTTAACAATCGTGTCCGGCATACCTACCTTGCCATGTTCCTGGTCAGGTCCCAGCCTGCCATGATGACGTTCTGATGCGATACGGCATACGGGCCGGTGGCGACGGCATCCTCCATCGAGCGCGGGAAATGGATGCAGATGTGACCCGTCAGCCCGTTGGCGCTGTTGTGGTCCACCTCATGCCCATGGCTGTGCGTGGAGCCCATGTAGACGCGGCCGTCGGAGAAAATCACCCACACCGGGCGCGGCGTCCAGTTGTTGTAGCCAAAGGCGTTTTCCATGATCTCGGTGTCCTGCCGGGTGACGGGCTCGCCGTCCGCGTGCCTGCCCACGCTGAACACCTTGACGTTGTAGTGCGCGCCGGAGGTAAAGTCATAGATAATCACATTGGGCAGCGAACGGATGCGCGCGCGCGTTTCCCCGTACCAGTCGGCAAACCGCACTTCCGAAGCCGACGGAGGCTTGAACCCAGTACCCGTGATGGGAGCCGCGGTGGGCAGGGGTGGCGCGACCACACCAGTGGCGGCAACTGCGCCGGGCAGGTTCATGCGCGCCAGCGTCACGTCATCAGCGATGCCGGTGCCGCTTAGTTTGTTGTTGGTCTGGAACGACCGCACCGCCAGCGACGTTTTGGGGCCAAAGATGCCATCGGCGCCGCCGGACAGATAGCCCAGCTGGATCAACCGCTGCTGCATGGCGCGCACGTCATCCCCGGTGTCGCCCACGCGCAGGGTGGGCTTGTCCTCCTCCTGGATGGGCGTGGGGGCTTGCGTGGGCTTGGGCGTGGGAAGCGGCTTGGCTTCGGCGGCGTAAAGCGCCGTCAGCGTCTGCTTGCCTGCCAGGCCGTCCGCTTTCAGGTTGTTGGCGCGCTGGAAAGCGCTGACCGCGGCGGCGGTCTGCGTGCCAAACGCGCCATCTGCCGCGCCGGTCAGGAATTTCAGCACAATCAGGCGTGCCTGCATGGCGCGAACGGCTTCGCCGCTCATGCCGATGCGCAGCGTGATGGGATAATCGTTGACGACCGTCGGCGCGGGGGTGGCAGGCGGCTGCGTAGCGCCCTGCGCGGCCACAGCAGTATCCGCGTACAGCGCCAGCTGCGTGCCCAGGTCCGCCACGCCCGTGATGGTCAGGCCGTTGTTGCGCTGGAATGCGCGCAGCGCCGTGATGTCATCGCTGTTGTACACGCCGTCCGGCGTGATCTGGTAATAGCCCAGCTGCACCAGCCGCTCCTGTAGCGTGGTCACCGCCAGCCCGCGCGTGCCCGAACGGATGATGATGACATTGTCCTGCGTAAGCGGGGTGGGACCAGGCGTCCAGAAGCCGTCCGGCTGCGCGGGGGTCGCCAGCGCGGTGCGCAGCGCCAACAGGGTAAAGGAATCCACCTTACCGGTTTCCCGGATGCTGTGGGCTTTCTGGAAGGCGCGCACAGCATTGGCGGTGGCGCGCGTATATTCGTTGGTTACCGTGCCGGTGTAATGGCCGAGCTTTTGCAGCTGCTCCTGCAATGTGACCACCGCGTCGCCCCGGTCGCCCTGCTCCATCGGCCAGCCATCCACCGGGGGCAGGGTTGCCACATACACGCGCTGGTTGCGGGCATTGCGGCAGCGCTCCTCATACAACAATTTCTGCAGCTCCGCCAGCGCCACGCCGGTTTCGCGCAGGCCGTTTTGTTTCTGGAATGCCTTGACCGAAGCCATGGTCTGGGTGCCGAACTTGCCATCGGCGGCGCCCTGGAAGAAGCCCAGTTCCTGCAGCGCCTGCTGCAGCGCGCGCACCTTGAAGCCTTCGGAACCGACCGAAAGGCGCTCATACCGGGTCTGCGCCTCGACGTCGTGCTGTAAGGTGCTGCCAGGCAGGTACTGCGGGGGAATATCCACATACATGGCCATCACATAGCCGGTGTAGTTGCGGTAGGTTACCTGAAGGAAATCGCCCTCGACCTTCAGCACGCTGATGGTGCCGCCTGCGGGTACCGTGAGCATCCGGGCGGCGGAAATGGACGCGCGCTTGCGCATGTTGACCGACGCCGTGGTGGCCGTGCTGTAGGGGTAGGTGGCCGGCGCCTCCTGAGGCGTAAAGTCCGGGGAGGGGGTAACCGCGGGTCCCGCGTTGGACGGCGCCGTGGTCGCCGTGGCTTTGGCGGCCAGCGCCTGTCGGGTGTTCTTGCCGGCAATACCGTCGGCGCGCAGGTTGTTGGCCTGCTGGAACGCGCGCACCGCGCTTTCGGTGCCCGAACCATACCGCCCGTCCAGCGCGCCCTTGTACAGGCCCAGCGCCTGTAACTGCTGCTGCAGCGCGGTCACCAGCTCCCCGCGGGCGCCCGGCCGCATAATCACATCATCATTGATCGGCAGGGTCTGGATGCCGGTTTCGCGGCCGAACGCGTTGACCGAGCGGCCTTCAAACAACTTTTCCTGCGTGATCGGATCGGCCACACCGTTGGCGGGCAGGGCATTGCGCTGCTGGAAAGCGCGCACTGCGCCCATCGTGCCCGAGCCATATTTGCCGTCCACCAGGCCGTCATAATAATTCAGTTCCTTGAGCGCTTCCTGCAACGCGCGCACCAGCTGGCCGGTGTCGCCGCTGGTAAGCTGGACATAACGCGTAAGCGCCTGCTGGCTGGCGGGCACCGGGGTGCTCACCGCATCAGGCGCCGGGTCGTTCAGCGTGATGAAGGACTTCATCGCATAGCCCGAGCGCCCTTCATACTCCACAATATAGAAGTTGCCGTCTGCCCCGGAAATCACCAGCGCTTCTCCGGCCGGGATCACCAGCAGAATGTCGGCGTTTGTGGAAGGCTGCTTGCGCATGCGCAGGTCATCAGTCGTATAGCCCACAAACGGATAGCTGCTGGCAAAGACGGGCAGCATCGTGAACAACAAGGCGGCGCAGGTGAGCCACACGATGGCTCGTCTCAATCGATAGGCTTTCATGTGAGCCCTCCCCACGATTTTATGCCCCTATTCTATGACGCTTCCATGACAGTGTCAAGAAAATGCTTCATATAATTGTAATAATCGCTCGTTACACCGAAAAGGCGTCCCGGGTGACGCGCAGGATGTAGGGCGCGTCGGCCATGGGTTCGCCAAATACATCCTTGCCGTCAATGGCGCTGCGCTCGATCACCAGCGTATCATTTCCCTCGCAGGACAGCCGCAACACGCCCGTGCGCAGCACCGGCCGCTCCTTGCGCAACGCAATAGCGTCGCGCACCTGCGTTCTTAACCGCGTGTGCTCACGTCCCCAGGGAAAGGGCGCGCGGCTGAACGGGTCGGTTGCCCCTTCCATGCCCACCTCGTCGCCATAGTAAATGCTGGGCATGCCGGGCAGCGCCATGTAAATCGCTACCATCTTGAGGTAGCGCTCCTCGGCCAAATCCCGCAGATCAGGCGGCAGCGTTTTGCCGCCGCGCTCGCCGATGGGCAGCTGCGTATACTCGCGGTTCACCAGCACATTAAGGATGCGCGCGCGGTCATGGCTGCCCATCAGGTTCATCAGCGCGTAGAAAAACGGTGTGGGGTAATTCTCCTGCAGGCTGCGGATGCTGCGCACCGTGTGGGCCGCCGTGGTTGTGCCAGTCAAAAACCGGATGATGGCATCCCGGAGCGGATAGTTCATCACGCTGTCAAGCGTGTCGCCCAGCGCGTAGCAGCGCATCTTGCCGTAAGCGATTTTGTTGCTGGCATCCTCCCAAACCTCGCCCAGCAGGGTGCTGTCCGGGTTCTCGTCCTTGACCGCCGTGCGCAGTTCGCGCAGGAACGACATGGGTAATTCATCCGCCACGTCCAGCCGCCAGCCGGTCGCACCTTGCCCCAGCCAGTGGCGCGCTACGCCGTCGCGCCCCAGAATGAACGAGCGGTAGGACGGGTCGTCCTTGTTCACCTCGGGCAGCGTGTGGATGTTCCACCAGGAGGCATAGGTGTCCGGGTACTTGGTGAACTTGAACCACGAGTAGTACGGCGACTGCTTGCTCTGGTACGCGCCCTTGCCGGGGTAGGTGCCCCGGCGGTTAAAGTAGATGCTGTCGTCGCCCGTGTGGCTGAACACCCCGTCCAGCAGCACGCGGATGCCCTGCTGCTGGGCTTCCTGGCACAGCGCGCGGAAATCATCCTGGGTGCCCAGCATGGGGTCGATGGATAGATAATCTCCGGTGTCATAACGGTGGTTGGAGGCCGAGCGGAAAATCGGGGTCAAATACAACACCGTGACGCCCAGCTCCTGAAGGTAGGGCAGCTTCTCCCGGATGCCGTTCAAATCGCCGCCGAAAAAGTCATAGGCGCTGTACGCGCCGTCCCGCGCGCGCGGGTCCACCCGGGGCAGTCCGTCCCAGTTCTCGTGGAGGTACACATCCTCCCGCGTGCTGCTGGGCGGCTTGGAGCGCGCAAAGCGGTCGGGGAATATCTGGTACATGATGCCCTCGCGCAGATAGCGGGGCGGCGCCCAGTCCGGGTCATACACGGTGATCTGGTAGGAGGGCGGCTTGTCCTGGTATGTCGTGCCCACGCCGCCCAGTTTGTCGCGCGCGTTGCCATAATAGTGATAGTGTCCGCGCTCGTCCTCCACCCGGAAGTCGTACCACATCAGGCCCGACTCATCGGGGCAGAGGATGCGGGCTTCATACATGCCCAGTTTTCCCCGGGTCATTGCGGTATAAGTTTCCAGCCCGTTCCAGGTGCGCAACTGCACGGAACCATGCTCCCCCTGCACCAGCAGGCGAAGGATCACTTCGGTCCCTACGGTCACAGCGCCGGTTGGGCTGCGGAATTGAATGTCCTGCGAGTTATGGTACAGCTCCATGCGGCGGCTGCCCTCCTACGGCGTGTTTTTGTCGTTGAGCGATGGGCGCCCTTCCCAGGGGCACAGCGCGTACAGCGCGCACCCCAGGCAGGCGGGCCTGCGCGCGTGGCACACGCGCCGGCCATGCCAGATCAGCCAGTGGTGCGCGATGATCCAGTCCTTTTTGGGGATCGCTTCCATTAGTTGCTGTTCGGTTTTCTCCACGGTGTTGGCTTCGGCCAGGCCCAGTCGATTGCTGACGCGGAACACATGCGTGTCCACGGCCATAGCCGGTATCCCGAAGGCGTTGGCAAGCACCACATTGGCGGTTTTGCGCCCGACGCCGGGCAGGGAGGTCAACCCTTCCAACGTGTCGGGCACCTTGCCGTCAAACTCCGCCACGATTTTGCGGCAGGCGTTGACGATGTTGGTGGCTTTGGACGCAAAGCCGCAACTTTTTACATAGGGGAACAATATTTCCGGCGTGGTGCCCGCCATGGCGGCAACCGTCGGGAAATCCCGGAACACCTGCGGGGTGACCTTGTTGACCTGCTTGTCGGTGGATTGCGCGGCCAGCATCGTTGCCACCAGCGTCTGGTAGGCGTCGCTGAAGTCCAGTTCGGACGCCGCGTCCGGGTACATCCCGGCAAGCATCGCCAGGATTTTTTTGTTTGTTGTCGGGTCGTTCATCCGCGCTCCTCCCCGCTCAATCGATGACCACAAAGGATTTGTCAAACAGGAAGTCGCGCAGCGCCAGCCGGTTTGCCTCAAAATCCATCAGCTGCGCCTGCCCGCCGGCATAGATGTAGGTGTTGAACGTGCCGTCAATCGGCAGCCGGAATTCCTCCACCTGCGTGCCTTTCAATGCAAACACCATCTGGAACGCCTGCATCAGGTCGGCCATCGAAATATTGGTGTGGAAGAAGCGGCTCTTGTCGCCCAGGGCGTCAAACACCTGCCGGAACATGTCGTACGCGTCCTCATAAGAGATGTCCTTGAGGCTTTCTGCGATACGCCGCAGCACATACCGCGCGCGGAACGTGCGGCCCATGTCATACTTGTCGCCGTTAAGCGCGGGCACCCTGCGGCAGCGCATGTAGATCACCGCGGCATGCCCCTTGAAATAATACGGTCCTGCATTGTCCATGGCAGGGCGCGTGCTGGTGGGGGAGATGGCATAGCGTTTGAGATAGCCCGCCTCGCGCGCGGTCACCTCCAGGTTCACGCCGCCCACGATGTCCACGATGGCGGACACCTGGCTCCAGTCCATCAGGATGTACTTTTCAATCTGTAAGCCAAAATGCCGGTTCAGCGTGTCCATCAGGCCGTTGATGCCAAATTCCTTCATCACATACGTCAGCCGGCCGGGTTTGCCGTCCGGATGGATGACCAGCGTATCCCGGATAAAGCTAGTAGTAATGATGCGCCCGGAGGCTTCGTCAATTGTGATGAGCACCATGCCGTCGCTGTACCCCAGCCGGGACAGGTTGGCGCCCCAGGAATCCATGCAGACCAGCAGGTAATGGTGCATGCCCCGAGGCGTGGCGGGGATCTGGTTGCGCTCCAGCACGCTGATGGCAGGTTCGGTGGCGTAGGTGGTCGTAAACAGGCACACAAGCAGAAGGACTGCAACCCAGCGAATTCTCTTCATGCGCTAAAAGGCCTGTACGGGGGCATCGGAGGCGGGTTCGCCATCACGTACATATTTTTCCAGCTTGATGCCAATTTCATTCAGGATTTCCAGGGTGAAATCGTCCGGGTACCCATGCTCATACACGACGCGCACAATGCCGGCATTGGCGATGATCCGCGCGCAGACCGAGCATGGCTGGTGCGTGCAGTAGATGGTGGCGCCCTCAATGGACACCCCCAGCTTGGCTGCCTGGATCACCGCGTTCTGCTCGGCGTGGATGGCATAGCACACCTCCGCGCGCGTACCCGAGGGGATGTTTAGCTTCCGGCGCAGGCACTCCCCGCGCTCCTTGCAGGTTCTCATGCCCGCCGGCGCGCCGTTGTATCCGGTGGTCACCACGCGCTTGTCCTTGACGATGACCGCGCCGATCGCCCGGCCGGGCTGCATGCAGCTGGTCCATTCAGAGACGAGCCGTGTCATCTCCATAAAACGGTGATCCCATTTATCCAAGTGACGCCCTCCTTGTATTGGCGGTCATTATAGAAAACGCGTCCTGGGCTGTCAAACGACGCCCGGTTTGTCAGCTGGGCTTCGTACGTTCCGCGATCAGCCGGTTGACGCGCTCGCGCACCGACAGCAGATAGAGTTCGTCCATCGGGTACTCGGTGAAAGAAAGCGGCGTGTCCAACCCCTGCTCCAGTTCCGCCAGCACGCGCTCGCGCCCTGCCAGCGCCTCGGCCCAGCGCAGGGCACGGTTGTCCTGCAGCGCGTGATGAAACAGCATCAGCCGCAGCGAATCCAGTGGCACGCCCCCTTCGCCGGGGTACACCTGGAAGGCGTCGCCCGCCGGGGCAAAGCCGTCCGCGTCGGTGATCAGGAACGGGTTGACCGCGCTTTCGGAATACTGGGAGTTATAAAAGTTGTACGCCCATTGCAGGAAACCCGTGATGCCAAAGCGATACATCTGCGCGCCGATGATGCGCGTGCGCGCGGCGGGCATGGCGATGAACGTGTTGCTCACCTGCCAGTGCTGGCCCACGCAGTAATACGTCCAGCGCTCGGGTATGTCGGCCTTAAGGAACGCGTCCATGTGGTTGGAGGCGGGGATGGGCAGCGGCACCGCGCCGCTTTCATAAAATGCGACGTCGCTGAGCGCGTCAATGATCTTGAACCCCTTCAGGTGCGGCGTGACCAGCGCTTTGGCCGCCAGATACTGATCAATGTGCGCCTTGGAGGGCTCATCGGAAATGTGAAAATATGTCCTGCCCGCAATGCCCAGGCGGCGCAGCTCTGCCGTCAGCGCCGGCAGATAAGCATCCAGGAACGCCTTGTAGCTGTTCCCGGTGGCATCGGTGTCCCAGCCAAAGATGCGCTGCGGCTTGCCGTCCACGGTGGCGACAATCTTGGGCGCGCGGTAGGCGCCCCACTGGGTGAACAGGTGGGCAATTTCGTAATAGGTGACGCCCGCGCGCTTGCAGATGTCCACGTACCGCGCAAGCAGCGCAAAGTCAAACACATACCGGCCGCTCTCCCGGGCAACGCCGACCAGTTGGGTGGTCAGGCGTTCGCCGCCCACCGCGGTGTCCAGCGGCGGCGTGTGCGCCGGCA
>JAGVSV010000157.1 GCA_019137115.1 Bacillota bacterium | reverse complement strand
ACCAAGGGCGACGCGGTGCACGCCACCGTTGTGGACGGCGCGATGCATTTTGAGCGGGTGGAAACGCCCGAAGCCGTGACCGAGGACAGCCCCGTCAACGTATGAACCCAGTGACATGGCCCCGCGTGACCGTATGGTACGCGGGGCTTCTTTTATTTGGCGCGGTGCGGGGTCAGGCGTCCGGTTGCTCAAAGACAAGGCCCATCTGCGCGGCGCTGAACGCGCCATGGGCGTCGGAGCCGGCCGTGATAATCAATCCACGAGCCCGGCATAAATCAACGCAAAACCGGATGTCGGCGTCCGACTGGCTGGGGTGATAGCATTCGATGCCATCAAAGCCATAGGCCATCATGCGGTCCAGCCATGCCGGAAAGTCCGTCTTTTTGCCGCGTTCCAGGCTTTCCCTTGGATGGGCGAGGATGGCTTTGGCATGGGCGCGGTGGATGATGCCGATGGTGTCCGGGACGGAGGGAAACTGGCCGGTGTCAAACGAACAGCCATAGCGCGTATACCAGCCCAGCACCTCCCACATGCCGTTGCCCAGGCCGCGGGCGGGGAGGTACTGCATCGCTTTCCAGCCGCCCACGCGCGGATCCGGAATGAAGCGCTCATAGTCCGCAAGGGAGACGGGATGCCCGTCCGCCTGCATCAGCGCGATCAGGCGGGTGCTGAGTTCATCCAGCCGCGCGCGGTTGGCGCGCACATATCCGGCAAAGGCGGCATCGTTTTCATCAAACCCGTAGGCCAGCGTGTGGACATCGTGGCCCTCGTCCAGCGCGTTGAGCTCCACCCCGGGCAAAAACCGGACGCCGGCTTTGCGGCACGCCGCGCGCGCCGGGGGCAGACCGTCCAGGCTGTTGTGATCCGCCAGCGCCAGGTACCCAATGCCCAGCGCCGATGCCTGCGCGACAATCTCCTCCGGCGTCAGCGTGCCGTCCGAGTGCTGGGAGTGCAAGTGCAGGTCGGCGTACTGCCCGTGTTCCTTGCGCAGTCGCTCCAGGATGTCGGTATCCGCAGGGCAGAAAACATAGTTGGCCGTTTCACTGGCCGTAACCCACGCCAACTCCTGCCCTTCCAGCGCGCGGGGCTCCCCGCCGCTAAGCGTGGCCAGATATGCGAACAGGTTCACCGTGATGTCGGGGTATGCGTGCTCCACCTGCGTATACAGGCGGCCGACGCGGATCGTGATGCCCAGCTCCTCCTGGCACTCCCTCAAGAGCGCCTGGGCGTGCGTTTCCCCCGGCTCCACCTTGCCCCCGGGAAACTCCCACAAAAGCGAGCGCGCTTTATGCGCCGGGCGGCGGGCAACCAGGAAGCGGGCTTCATGCAGAATAATGGCGGCAACTACGTCCATACATCGATCCTTTCACGCAAACAAGGCGATACGGCAAGCATACCACGGAAAGGCGGAAGCGCATGAAAAAAATTCTCTGTGCATCTATGCAAGGGGGTTGCGCTGTGTTATACTGCTTTCGAGCCAAGCCTCAGGTCTTCAGGGATTCCTCATGGTTTCGTCCTGCGTCAGGTAACTGATGTGCAGCAACCGTGGAAACAAATCAAAGAGGAGGATACAATCATAATGTATTCCGACAAAACCCTGGTGTGCCGCGAGTGTGGCGCAGAATTCGTCTTCTCTTCCTCCGAACAGGCCTTCTACGCCGAAAAGGGCTTCCAGAATGAGCCAGGCCGGTGCACCGGCTGCCGTGCCAACCGGCGCGTGTCCAACCGTGGCGAGCGTCAGATGTATGACGTGATCTGCGACGAGTGCGGCGCGACCACCCAGGTGCCCTTCCAGCCCCGTGGCGATCGTCCGGTGTACTGCCGCGATTGCTACGCCCGGCACAATACCCGCTGACCTACCCTGTGCCCTGAACCGCTAAGGCCGGGTCACAGTTTCCCTCCTCCGCCAGTCGGGGGAGGTTTTTTTGTTAGGGCGCGTCGTTTTGGTTGCTCTATCGGGTGAGATGCGATATAAAGGATGTATCCCAGCAGAGAACGCTTCACCGCGGGGGGCGGAGCGGAAAGCGATGAATAGCCAGTTCAAATGCCGCGGCGGTATACCCGAATGACTGGCTGCCCATGAAAGGGGAATGAGCAATGACAAAACTGACGCTGATGGACCTGGATGTAATGATGGCCGACATGGGCCAGCCATCCACCATCCCGATGCTGCACACGGTGAACACCAAATCCGACCCGCCCCGCTCGGTGCTGGGAGAGGAGGACGAACTGTACTTGGGGTACCGGTTTGTCAAAAGCGCTTTCCCCTATCTGGCGCAGGACAACTATGGGCGGACACTGACCGACAGGAAGCTGCCCGGCGTGGTGCTGGAGAACGAGTGGCTGCGGGCCTCCTTCGCCCCCTCAATGGGCGGCAAGCTGTGGAGTCTTTATGACAAGCACGCGGACAAGGAGCTGTTGTTCAACAACCCGGTGCTGCGGCCGGCCAACCTGGCCGCGCGCAACGCCTGGTGCTCCGGCGGGGTGGAATGGAACTGCGGTATCCCCGGCCACACGCCGCTGACGTGCGAGCCGCTGTTCACCTGCACGCTGACGATGGACGACGGCACGCCGGTGCTGCGTATGTACGAGTTTGAGCGCATCCGCGGCGTGGTGTACCAGATGGACTTTTGGCTGCCCGAGGACGCGCGCGTGCTGTTCGCGCGCATGCGGGTGGTCAACCCCTCCTTCCGGGACACCGCCATGTACTGGTGGAGCAACATCGCCGTACCCACCGTGGACGGCGCGCGCGTGGTGGTACCGGCCGACGAGGCGTACACGCCGGTGGACGGCGCCACCACCACCGTGCCGGTGCCCGTGCGCAACGGCGTTGACGTGACCTACCCCCAGAACAACCCGGTGTCGGTGGACTATTTCTTCAAGACCGACAAACTCGGGCTGGGCTACACCTGCCAGCTGGACAGGGAGGGCTACGGGCTGTTCGAAGCGTCCACATCGCGTTTGCAGGGGCGCAAGATCTTCGTGTGGGGTCAGGGCCCCGGCGGGCGCAAATGGCAGGAATACCTAAGCGGCCGCGGGCACAACGGCCAGTACTGCGAGATACAGTGCGGGCTTGCCCACACCCAGGGCGAATGCCTGCCGATGCCCCCCGCCACTGCGTGGGAGTGGCTGGAGATCTACGGCACGCTGCAGGCCGACCCCAACAAAGTGCATTCAGATCAGTGGAGCGAAGCGCGCGGCGCCGTGGCAGGGGCGATCAAAGACCTCATGTCCGCTGAAGCGCTGGAGCAGATGCTGATCGACACCCGCGCCATGGCGCTGACCAAAGCCGACCGGATGCTCAGCATGGGCGCGGGCTGGGGCGCGCTGGAGAACCTGCGCCGCGAAAAGGCCGGGCTGGGCGCCATGTGCCCACACCTGGACTTTGGGCAAACCGGCGTTGCGCAGCAGCCCTGGGTGTCGCTGCTGGAAAAGGGCACCATGGGGGCGCAGGACGCGACGCAGGCGCCGGTGAGCTGGATGCGGCAGCCGGAGTGGACCATATTGATGGAAAACGCGGTGGAGCATGCCGACCGGGACAATTGGTACACGCTGCTGCAGCTGGGCTGTGCCTGGCTGGCGGAGCCGGACACGATGCGCGCGGACTATTACCTGAGCCGGTCGCTGGCCGCCAAAAAAACCGCCTGGGGCA
>JAGVSV010000194.1 GCA_019137115.1 Bacillota bacterium | reverse complement strand
GGCAAAGGCCGGCACCAGGTCGGTCAGCCTGGCAATCGTGGCTTGTAGCGTGGGCACTTCCGCCATTGATTGCTCCGCAACGGCAAACGCCTGCGCGGCGTCCTGCGCGGCCGCGCTTGCCCGCTCCATGCCCGCCTGTTGGCTGCGCGCCTCTCGCTGCTGGATGGCCAGCCTTTTCTGCTCGGCTTGCCATGCCACATCGGTTGGTTGTACTTCCCGGGCGGCTTTGGTGTGGCTTGCTTGCTCCCGCTGTTGTTGGACCACGGGCTCCCGCTTCCGATTTTCTGCTTGCGCTTTCGTTGCGGCGGTCAGCTCCGCCAGCGCCTTGTTGGACGCTTCCGCTTGGCTCATCTCACGCGCCAGCGCCAGGCGCCGCGTCTCCAAAGCTTGTGCCCGCGCCACGATCTGCTGGCGGACGATCTCATCCTGCCCCAGGCGCCCCTTTACCAGCGTGATCAGTTCCCGCGCCAAATCGGGCGCATTGGCCAGCTCCTGCCCCCGGGCGCGTTCGGCTTCATCGGTGAGCACTGCGCGGCGCGCGGTGATGGCGTACTCCTGCCGGGCTTCGTCCCGCTCCCGGTTGGACTGGGAAGCGTGCCTCGACACCGCATCGGCGATGCGCTCATACAACTGCGTGCCAAACACGCGGCGGAAGATTTTCGTGCGCTCATCGCTGGTGGCCAGCAGGATTTTGAGGAACTCCCCCTGCGCGATCATCGCGGTCTGCGCGTACTGCCCGGCGTCCATGCCCAGCAATCGCACCACCTCGCGGTTGACCTCGTTTACACCGGAGAACGTCTCCCCCGTGGTCAGGTTGCGCATGTCGGCTTTGGGCTGCTGGGGCACCATGCCGCTGCCCCGGCGCGCCGCGCGCGCATAGGCTGGCGTGCGGCGGATCTCCATCTCCTGCCCGGCATGCGCAAAACGGAACTGCACATAGGTGTCCGTGTCCGCATCAGCGTAGTCGCTGCGGAAACGGCCTTCCTTGGCCTTGGCGTCGCTGCCGGTCGCCTGTCCGAACAGCGCGTAGCAGATCGCGTCAAACACCATGGTTTTCCCCGCCCCGGTGTCCCCCGTGATCAGGAACAACCCCTGCGACAGCCTGGAAAAGTCAACATGCTCTTTTCCCGCGTACGGCCCAAACGCGCACACGGCCAGCTCAAGAGGCTTCATGGGTTTCCTCCGCCTCGCGGATGATCCGCCGCATGATCGCCAGGTGCTCCGCGCCCGGTTCCGCGCCGTTCTGCGCCTTGTAGAAATCCGTAAAGTGATCCAGCGGCGACTTTTGCTCGTCCATGGCCATTTCCTCAAAGATGCCTTCGCCGCCCAGCGCGTTGAGCATCCGGTACCCCACCAGGTTGGGGTACAGCGTCAGCAGCGCCCCGCCGGGATCCAGCGGCGTCACCTCATCTGTCAGCTCGGCATACACATAGTCGTCACTGCGGCTGGCACGCAGCAGCTCGCTCAACGTGCCGCGCACCGAGCGCACATCCCGGATCATCGTATAAGGCAGGGTTTCGATCTGCACATTGCCCTTTTCCCGGATGTCCACCAGCAGCGCGGCTTTGCGCTGACGCTCCTCGGACAGCGAATATTTGTACGGCGAGCCGCTGTAACACAATCGACCGCCGCCCATGCGTTGCGGGCCGTGCAGGTGCCCCAGCGCCACATAGTCAAACTCGTCAAACAGGTCGGGGCGCACCGCGTCCAGCCCGCCCAGCGGCACCATTTCCGAATCGCTGCGCGTGCCGCCGGCGATGAACTGGTGCAGCATCAGCACATTTCGGTCATCCGTATTGACTTCAACCGTAGAAAGTGCCGCCCGCACCGCGTCCTCGTAGCTGTGGATGGGTCTGTCCGGGAAAAACTGTGCCGTCGGGAACGGCCGCACGTGGGGCAGCAGGTGGATATGCAAGGGCCCGTACGCGTCCGTCAGCGTATAGTTGGGCACTTCGCCTTCATAGCTTCCCGCCACATGCACCTGCGCCCCGGCCAGCAGGCCGCGGCAATAGGCGATCTGCTGCGGGCTGTCGTGGTTGCCGCTGATCACGAACACCGGCTTTTGCAGCGCGGCCAGCTCGGTCAAAAACCAGCTGACCATGTCCACCGCGGCGCCGGACGGCTGTGATTTGTCATACAGGTCACCCGCGATCAGCACGGCGTCCGCCTTCTCCCGCGCCCAGCCAATGATCTGCGCCAGCGCGTGCTTTTGTTCGGCTTCCAGTGAAAACCCGCTGAGCCGGCGGCCGATGTGCAGGTCGGCCACATGCAGAAAACGCATGCAATTCCCTCCAGATGGAATGTCGTTCATGCCAGTATAGCATGCCGGCGCGCGGCTTGACAGGTTGTCGTACCGTGGACTACTATGTACCCGTAATGCTTGTAAGGAGGATTCCTGTATGAAGATCAAGACGCTCGTTTCCCGCGATATGGCGCAGAGCGTGGTCACCGGCGGCTGCGGTGAGTGCCAGACGTCCTGCCAGTCGGCGTGCAAAACGTCCTGCGGCGTGGTCAACCAGCCGTGCGAGAGCACCAAAGAGGACAAATAAGGCAACGTACACGCGTGCCCGTGGCCGCCTGCCCAAAGCAGGCGGCGTTTTTTGACAGAAAGGACATCCCTTGATCCACACCTATACGCTAAACGGCATGCACATCACGGTGGACGCCGCGTCCTGCTCGGTGCATGTGACCGACCGGCAGGGCATTGATGCCATCACGCTGTATGAGCAGGGCGACCGGGCGCAGGCCACCGCCGCGCTCAAGGCAAAATACCCGGAGCTTTCGGACGCGGACATCGCCGACTGCCTGAGCGACATTGACGAACTGCGCGCGCAGGGCAAGCTGTACGCGCGGGACAACTATCAAAGCGTCCTCCCAACAGCGCCCAGGCAGCATGTCGTCAAGGCGCTGTGCCTGCATGTGGCGCATGTGTGCAACCTGGCGTGCTCCTATTGCTTTGCCGGACAGGGCCGCTATCAGGGCGCGCAGGCGCTGATGCCCTACGGGGTGGGGCGCGACGCGCTGGATTTCCTGGTTGCGCATTCCGGCGCCCGGCGCAACCTGGAGGTGGATTTCTTCGGCGGCGAGCCGCTGATGAACTGGGACGTGGTCAAACGCCTGGTGGCATATGGCCGGGCGCTGGAGAAAAAGCACAACAAGGTATTCCGCTTTACCCTGACCACCAACGGGATGCTGCTGGATGACGAAGTGATCGACTTCTGTAACCGGGAGATGCACAACGTAGTGCTCAGCCTGGACGGCCGCCGTGAAGTACACGACCGCTTCCGCGTGGATCACAAGGGACGCGGCAGCTATGATGCCGTGGTGCCCAGGTTCCAGGAGTTCGTGCGCCGGCGCGGGCAGAAGGGCTACTACATGCGCGGCACGTTCACGCACCACAACCTGGATTTTGTCAACGACGTCCTGCACATGGCCGACCTGGGCTTCACCCAGCTGAGCATGGAGCCGGTCGTCACCGCGCCGGACGATCCCAGCGCCATCACCTGGGAGGATTTGCCCCAGGTGTTCTCGGAGTATGAGCGCCTGGCGCTTGAGATGCTCACCCGTCACCGCGAAGGGCGCCCTTTTGATTTTTACCACTACCAGGTCGATCTCGGGCATGGCCCCTGCATCCACAAGCGGGTAGCGGGGTGCGGCTCGGGCACCGAGTACCTGGCGGTCACGCCATGGGGCGACCTGTATCCCTGCCACCAGTTCGTGGGCGAGGAGGCGTACCGGCTGGGCAGCCTGAAGGAAGGCATCACCAACCCCGCGCTGCAGGCAAACTTTGGCAACTGCAATGTGTTTGCCCACCAGGAATGTCAAAACTGCTGGGCCAAGTATTTCTGTGCCGGGGGGTGCGCGGCCAACGCGGCGCATGCCACCGGCCGCATCGACGGCGTGTACGCCATCGGCTGTGCGCTGTTCAAAAAGCGTATGGAATGCGCGATCATGCTGCAAGCCGCGCTCCAGGAGGCGGAGGAAATGCAGGAAGTAGACGCGATTCCTGCAAATAACGCCCAAGAGGTTGCCATTTCCGCCCATCAAATGTAGAATGGGCACCGCGCCCATGCAAAACGGGCGCGGCAAGGAGGGCAACCCACATGTCCCGGACCATTTCTGCGGTGTGCCGCAACATCACCCCATCGGCCACCCTGCGCCTGAACGCCATTGTCAATGAAAAGCGCGCGCAGGGCTTGGATATTATCGGCATGGGCGCCGGCGAGCCGGATTTTCCAACCCCGGACGCCATTTGCGCCGCTGCCAAACAGGCGATTGATGCAGGAAAAACCAAATACACCGCCGCCAGCGGCGTGCCCGAGCTGCGCAAAGCCGTGGCCGACCATGTCAACCGGCTGTACGGCCTTTCCTATCAGCCCAGCCAGGTGCTGGTGGGCACCGGCGCCAAGCAGGTGCTGGTGGAGGCGCTGGTCGCCATCCTCGATCCGGGGGACGAGGTCATCCTGCCCGCGCCCTGCTGGTTAAGCTACCCGGAGATGATCCGCATGGCCGGCGGCCTGCCGCGCGTGGTGCTGTCCACAGCGGCGGATGGCTTTCTGCCCACCGCAAAAGCGCTGCAGGACGCCGTCACCCCGCGCACGCGCGCCATTCTGATCAACACCCCCAACAACCCCACCGGCGCGGTCTGGAATGAGGAGCTGCTGCGCGCGGCGGGGGAGCTGGCCGTACAGCACGATTTGTACATCATCAGCGACGAAATCTATGAAACGCTGGTGTTCAGCGGTGCCAGGCATGTGCCGATGGCGTCCATCGGGCCGGAGGTTTTTGCCCGCACCATCACGATTTCGGGCTGGAGCAAGGCCTATGCCATGACCGGCTGGCGCCTGGGGTACGCGCTGGGCGCTAAGGACGTCATCGACGCGATGGGCGCCTATCAGAGCCACGCCACCGGCAATCCCAACAGCATCGCGCAGTATGCGGCGCTGGAGGCATTGACCGGCGACCAGCGCAGCGTGGAGGACATGCGCCTGGCGTTTGAGCGCCGGCGCGACCTGATGCTTAAGTTGATCGGCGGGATCCCAGGCGTCAGCTGCGCGCCGCCGCAGGGGGCGTTCTATGTGTTGATGAACATCCAGAACCTGGTGGGCAAGTCCTACAAAGGGCACGAGATCACCAACGACGATGTGTTCACCGAACTGCTTCTGGAGCACAAGCTGGTGTCGGTGGTGTCCGGCGCGCCGTTCTACGCGCCCAACTGCGTGCGGCTGTCCTATGCGATCGCCGATGACAAAATCGTGGAGGCCATGCGCCGCATCGCGGAATTCGTGGACGAACTGACCTAAGCCTTCCGCGCGGCTTCCCGCTTTTTGAGGTAAACCGTCAGCACCGCGATGTCCGCCGGCGATACGCCGGGGATGCGCGATGCCTGCCCCAGCGACACGGGCTTGAGGCGCGCCAGTTTCTGGCGCGCTTCAATGCGCAGCGAATCAATGTCCTGGTAGGGCAGGTTTTCATCCAGCAACCGGTGCTCCATGGCGGAGGACTGCTTCACATGCGCGGCTTCCTTGCGCAGGTAGCCCGCATATTTGATCTGTATTTCGGCCTGCTCGCGCGCCGGCGCGCCATATTCCGCGCATTTGTCGATCAGTTCGGCAAGGCGCACTTCGGGCCGTTTGAGGCGCTCAACCAACCCATTTTCCTTCAGATAGTCGAGCAGCGCCTGGGTTTCCTGTTGTTTTTTCACCAGGCGCGCCATGCGCTCCCCGGACGCCAGGCCCAGCCTGTGCGCGCGCTCTGTCAGACGCAGGTCAGCGTTGTCCTGCCGCAGGCTCAAGCGGTGTTCGGCGCGGCTGGTCATCATGCGGTAGGGCTCGTCCGTGCCCTTGTATGTCAGGTCGTCGGTCATCACGCCGATGTAGCTGTCCTGCCGGGTCAGCAGCAGCATGTCCTGCCCCTTCAAATACTGCGCCGCGTTGATGCCTGCCAGCACGCCCTGCGCGGCCGCTTCCTCATAGCCGCTGGTGCCGTTGATCTGCCCGGCCAGGAATAACCCCTTTACCTGGTGGGCGTTGAGCGTGGGGTGCAGTGCCGTGGGGTCGATGCAATCGTATTCAATGGCATACGCAAAGCGCGTCAGCTGGGCGCGGTGAAGCCCCGGCACGGTGCGGTACATGGCCACCTGCACTTCCTCCGGCAGGCTGGAGGACATGCCCTGCACATACCATTCCAGGCTGTCCGCGCCCTCCGGTTCCAGGAAAATCTGGTGGCGGGTCTTGTCCTGGAAGCGATGCACCTTGTCTTCGATGGAGGGGCAGTAGCGTGCGCCCGTGCCCTTGATGGCGCCGGAGAACATGGGGGAGCGGTGCAGGTTTTTGCGGATCAGCTCATGCGTTTCCTCATTGGTCCACGTCAGGTAGCACAGCGCGGTGTTCTCAAGCTTCCGGTCGGTCAGGAACGAAAACGGCACGATGGGCTCATCGCCGTACTGCGGCGTGGTCTGGTCAAAGTCGATCGAGCGCGCGTCCACCCGCGCCGGCGTCCCAGTTTTGAAGCGCCGGATCGAAAAACCAAGGTCTTTGAGGTTGTCCGTCATCAGCGTGGCCCGTTCCAGCCCGTTGGGCCCGGTCAGGCGGCTCTGCTCGCCGATGATGACCCGGCTGTTCAGGTACACCCCCGCCGCGATCACCACGGCTTTGCAGGGTATGGTCTCGCCGGATTGCGTCATCACGCCGTCCACCTGATCGCCGCTGGTGAGGATGCGTGCCGCCTCGCCCTGGCGGATGGTCAGGTTGTCCTGCGTAAACAGCGCGCGGGTCATCCGTGCCTGATAGGCTTTCTTGTCTGCCTGCGCGCGCAGCGAATGGACGGCGGGCCCCTTGCCGGTGTTCAGCATCCGCCCCTGCAGCAGCGTATCGTCAATGGCCAGCGCCATTTCGCCGCCCAGCGCGTCCACCTCGCGCACCAGATGGCCCTTGCCGGTGCCGCCGATGGAGGGGTTGCAGGGCATCATGGCGATGGCGTCGATGTTCAGCGTCAGCATCAGCGTGCGCATGCCCAGGCGCGCCGCGGCCAGGGCCGCCTCGCAGCCCGCGTGGCCCCCGCCGATCACCACCACATCCACCATACGCCCTCCCGAAATGTCCACAGGCCATTATATCATGGCAAAAAACCGGGGCCGTCTTTCGGCAGCCCCGGGAAAGCTTGCGCCGACGCGCCTAGGCTGCTGGTGTTTTCTTTTTGGGCTTGCGCTGGGAGAGCAGCATAAAGACCGGGTGCAGCACCGCCACCACCACCATGGCCCACAGCAAGCTCCGGTGGAAGCTGAACAGCCCGCCCCGGTTGCCGACGCCGGCCCGGATCAGCAGGAACGTGACAAACAGCGCGGCGAAGCCCAATGCCATCAGGGTGGCCGTGGCTTTTGCGGCCAATACCATCGGCTTTTTCTGCTCCAGGTCGCGCTTTGTGATGTATGTGCGCGCCCGCAGCGCTTTGTACAGTTGCTTGCCGTTGGGCAGCAGCAGGGGAATGAACAGCGATGCCATTAGCGCCACCCCGCTGATCACATGAAGCGTGGTTGCCGTGTCGTAGGGAATCCAGTAATACGCAATCGCCAGCCCCAGCACGATGTTGATCAGCGCCAGCAGCATCAGCATTAGATGGAACTTCTGAAAGTCGGTGCGCAGCCAGCGTTTGATCATGCTATTCCGCCATCCTGCCCACAACCACGGCAGCTTCCAGATTCTCCGGGCCGTGCGGGGCTCTCTTGATTGTTTCGGTCATATCGCCGCCGGCCCGGATTGACCCGCCGGCGTGAAGCCCGCCCTTCCAGGCAGGCACATTCGTCACGTCATATACAACGCCGTCCACCGCCACATACGCCGCGCGCCCCTCCTGGCCATCAAACTGCGCCAGCTCCTCCAGGGTAAACGTCTTGTCCGGAATCTCTGCGTCCGTCGTTCCCACCGGCGCTTCTGCAGGCGCGGACACAGGCTCGGCCGTCGGGGCGGTGGTCGCCGCCGGTGCAGTCGTCGCCGTCGTTGTGGGCGTATTGGCCTGACAGGCAGTCAGCACCACCGCAGCCGCCACCAGCAAGGCGATCAGTACAGCTCTCTTGGAGTTGGTCTTCATCGCAACCTCCATTGCTCTCTTGGTCGTACAAATCACTTGTTCGTGGATAACAGGTACATCCCGAATTATACACCCCGATCCCCGCACGAAACGCGCCAAACGCATCGACTTTCGCCCAGCATGTCGGTTTTTATCCGTGCCCGCGCCAAACGCCATCCATTTCATCCTGATCGTGTGAGGCCCAATAATGAAAGCGGCCACTATCTAGCTCCGGTGTTCATGCAGCAAGCCTCGCGTCTACCCGTCCTGCCACTGGGCAAGCGCGGAACGTTGTTGTATACTTGCAGTGAGGATACATGTTTGGAGGGTTTATAGATGAAGGAACCAATCCTTGTTGTGCTAGCGGCCGGCATTGGCAGCCGTTTTGGCGGGTTGAAGCAGATGACGCCGTTCGGCACGCACGGAGAAAGCCTGATTGACTATTCTCTATATGACGCCATCCGCGCGGGCTTCAAGCGCGTGGTGTTCATCGTCAACGGCAAAATCAAGGAGGACTTCCGGCGCATCGTGGGGGCGCATGTGGAGAACCGCATGGAGGTGCACTACGCGCTGCAGGAGCTGGACATGCTGCCCGCAGGTTATACGGTGCCGGAAGGGCGCACCAAGCCCTGGGGCACCGCGCACGCGGTGCTGTCCGCCCGGGAGTTTGTCGACGCCCCTTTCTGCGCGCTCAACGGCGATGACTTCTACGGCCGCGGCGCGCTGGAGCAGATGTACAGCTTTCTCAAGGAAAGCCACGCCCCCGGCTCCTACATGATGGTGGGCTACCCGCTGGCTAACACCATGTCCGAGCACGGCTTTGTCTCCCGCGGGCGCTGCCTGGTGGATGAGAAGGGCAACCTCAAGGACGTTGAGGAACTCACGCACATCATCTCCACGGTGGACGGGCCCCTGTACACCAAGGACGGCGAAACCTACCACAAGTTGTCGCCGGAAACGGTGGTTTCGATGAACATCTGGGGCTTCACCCCCGATTTTATCCAGCACCTGGAGCAGCAGTTCACCGTGTTTTTGAACCGCGCGATGCAGGAGAACCCACTTAAGGCCGAGTACTTCCTACCCAGCGTGGTCAACCAGGTGCTCAAGGCAGGCGAGGCAACGGTGGCCGTCCGCGCCATCCGCGACCAGTGGTTCGGCGTGACCAACCCCGACGACCGCCCGCGCGTGGAGGCGGCGCTTCGCGAGCTGACCCAGTCTGGGCAGTACCCGGACGGCTTGTGGCTGCGGTAATCCCGCGCCGCCGAGCGCTGTTTTTGCGTTGATTTTACACAGATTGTAGTTAAAACGCGCCGCGATGTGATGAACTGAACAAAGAGCGCCCGTTAAGGAGGTTCCCTTGGCCATCAAGATCGCGTTTCTGTTGCTGCTCACCGCGCATTTTTTGTTCGGGCTG